>JAJFLP010000113.1 GCA_021772635.1 Verrucomicrobiota bacterium
CGGTTATGCCTCTTTTGGCGCAGGTTCACGGCGACTGAGGAAGGACAGACCTACGGGTATGTCCGTTCCTCAGTCGCCGCATCCCTGCATCCAAATTAGGCACAATCATAATACAACGAATTACGTACACGATACACTAGGGCTTGCAGTCTAACTTTCGAAAATCCCGTGATTGTCGCAAGAAAGCTTTTCCTGGGGATTGTCGGCTTTGATACTCGCAAGGCTAAGCAGCAGAGGCATAAACCCGCAAATCAGTATCATGCACAAATAGGTTCCGAAGAATAGTTGGCTGAGGCTGAACAGGACGGGACCGACCGCACTGGCAAAAACGAGAATGGACATACTCAGTCCGGTGATCGCTCCGAGGTGTTCCCTCCCGAAAAATCGAGGCCAGGCAACCGTAATCAGGGTTGCAAAAAAGCCCCCGGAAACGCCGTATCCTACGATGTACGCCCATTGTCCCAGGGGATTCCCGAGGTCGAGAAGGCCAAAGGTTCCGATCGCCTGAAACACTAACTGGCTAATCAACAGCCATTTCAACTTAATCAAATCACTGATCCAGCCGCCGAAAAGACTTCCGACTATACCGAAAAAAGACATTGGAATGAACAGGTTATATACCTGCGAACGATCCAGGGCTGCCCCTGCTCCCAACGAGACGATATGAAATGTAACGGCCGTAATGATCAATGCCTGGGTCGCTAAGCCGCCGCTTACAAGCCAAAATGCCGGCGTTCGAATCGCCTCGGAGCGTGTAAATTCGCGCTTGGTATCGGCGACTTTCGCAGACATTCTCGCCAGCCAGGCGGGATCGTCAATACCGTCCATAACCAGTCCGCAGGACTCCGGATTATCGCGAAAGAGGATCCAGGCCGGAATAGACACACCTAAACCGACCGTTAACGCTAGAACAAGACATGCTTCACGCCAGCCATACGCGGCGTTGAGAGAATTTAGAAACTGCGGCGAAGCATTAAAACCGAAGGTCACGAAAATCGCTGAGATCCCGGTCGCTAGCCCACGCCTGTGATTGAACCACTTGCCAATCGCGACTCGAGACACCATCGTTAAGCTACCTTGACCAAAGAAACGGATTAGCATAAAGCAGACGGTTGTCACTGACATTATGGCAAAGAACGAACGTGACCCTGATAGCGCGATGATCCGTTCTATATTCGACAGTGAAACGAGGCTTAATCCCAGACCAGACGCCGCTATGACCACCATGACTCTGACGCCTAAACTGTCAATGAGGCGACCGGCAAGTGGTAACATTAGACTGCTGCAAATTGTTCCAATCATGTAGGCCGTACTGAGCTGGACCCGGGATATGCCTAACGCTACAATCAGGTCGTCGGTAAACACACCAACACCCATCGTTTGCCCCGGAACACTGGCAACGGTCGTCACGGTGGCCGCGGCCACGATAACCCAACCATAAAAAAACGGACAACGCTTTGGCGCAAAGGGGATATTTTTCCAAGATAAATTCATGCTTTTCCATAAAGTGATTAAGCGGGTTTGCAATATGATCGCGCTACGGTCGATTTACGACGGCAGGGCGTGCTGAATATCTTCGCGTTTGCGACCAGACGTCCAGTCTTCGCTCAAGAGCTACGCCGAGGCGCACGTCTGTATGACTTCCTCCGTCGCTCACGCAAGCTAAAGCGAGGCATGATGCCGGTTAAATATTGTTCGATTTCTCTTAGCCAGCAAATGCGGAGAGAGCGCTGGCGGCTAAATCGCTATTAATCAAACTGAACGGTTACACGAATGAGTACATGGCATAGATATTTTTTTATTCTAATATTCTTTAATTTTTTCCACGTCATTGCATACGGAAGAAATTCGGAATCACTAAGTTGGAGCGGGGTACTGGACTCTATCCGGGGCAATTTCTCGGATGTCCGCCACCTGCCAATTCATGGTCTCGCTGATTGGCTGGATGATAACGAACAACGTGCCCCACTAATTTTTGATACCCGCAGCAGCCAGGAATATGCGGTCAGCCATCTTAAGAATGCGCAGCATCTTGCGCCGGGAACCAACCTGGAAGCCTTTCTCGAAAACGTCGAAAAAGCATATCCCATCGTTGTATATTGTTCCGTCGGATACCGGTCAGCGATTGTTGCCAGTAAACTTCAGAAAATCGGATTCTCTAGAGTTTATAATCTCGAAGGCTCGATCTTCGCTTGGGTGAACAACGGTTACCCGATAGTCAAAGGGACCAAGGCCGCGAAATACGTACACCCGTTTAACTCATACTGGGGCAGCCTATTGAGGGAAGAATTCCGGTACGTATCAAACAGTAAAAACTATGGTTGGCCGGAGATTCGAAATATTGAGAACGTAAATCATTATAAGTCTGTGACGTTCGTCGGCGGACTCATGTTTTTTCTGCTATGGGAATCATTTTTCCCGTTCATGATTCAGTTCCGGAAGAACCTTATGGACCGCGGTCGGCATGGCGTGAGGAATCTTATAATGGGTGGTATTAATGCAGTGGCTATCGCACTACTCTTCGTACTTATTTGGATGTGGGCCGCGGAATGGGCTGACCGAAATGGCTTCGGAGTATTGAACTGGTTGTCGCTGTCTCCATGGCTTCACACCCTCGGCGCGATCGCACTATTCGATATTTTCACATACTGGTTTCACAGACTCAGCCATAGCATACCGTTTTTCTGGCGATTTCATCGGGTCCATCACTCAGATCAAAAAATGGACGTTACCACAGCCAACCGTTTCCATATAGGAGAAATCGTTCTGTCTTCCTTACTCCGGATCCCAGCAATTTTGGTTTTCGGCGCGCACTTATGGGAGCTCCTTTTATACGAGTTGATCATGTTTCCGATTGTTCAATTTCACCATGCCAACATTGGCCTGCCAGAACGGCTCGATAAAATATTGCGTGTATTCATCGTGACTCCGGCGATGCATAAAGTTCATCATTCCAGGATTAAGCCCGAAACTAATTCTAATTATACGTCGCTATTATCAGTATGGGATCGAGTTTTCCAGTCCTTTAATCTAAGATCTGATACTCGTGATATTAGCTTTGGGTTGGACGAATTGGACGAAACCAAACACCAAACATTAGCGGGACTACTCAAGACCCCTGTTGTCGACATCAAAGACAACAAATAATGTATACTGAGCATCTTCGAGTTTTCGAAATACCGTTCGGAATCTTATAGCTGATAAATTCAAAGTTGTTCAAAAATTCGACTGCTTGCAGTCTAGCACAGGTTCTTTGCCGAACTGGATTCTTTACAGCCATTACGACAACAGATATGTCAGATCGTCGGCGCTTAGGTCCTTGATGATACTGCTGTCCTGCTCAATGATACTCGCAACGAGTTTCATTTTCTTTCGTTGCAGGTCACCAATCCGTTCCTCTACTGTTCCTTTGCTGACTAGGCGATATGCGAAAACGTTCCGTGTCTGCCCGATTCGATGTGTCCTGTCTATCGCTTGAGATTCCACGGCTGGATTCCACCATGGATCGAGGATAAATACGTAATCAGCAGCCGTCAGGTTCAAGCCTAAGCCCCCAGCTTTCAGGCTGATAACAAATACTTTGTACTTATCGTCATTCTGAAACGCGTCTACTTTCTCCTGCCGGTTTTTGGTTTTGCCATCAAGGTAGAGATACGGGATATCGCTGCCGTCGAGCTTTTTCCGGAAGATGCTCAAAAAACTCGTAAATTGAGAGAAGACGAGTGACTTATGCCCCTCATCGATTACTTCAGTTAATAGTGCCCAAAGACTTTCGAGTTTTGCACTCGGCTCGTTTAGGTATTCTTTGTTAACCAGCCCGGGATGACACGCTGCCTGACGTAATCTCAGGAGCGCTTCAAGAATTTTGATTTTCGCCTTCCCTATTCCGTTGCTACGAACGTTTCCGGCAAGGTTAACCTGGTAATATTGCCTGAGTTCGTTATACATCGACTCCTGTTTCCCTTCCATTTCGCAGTACAGAACCTGTTCGGTTTTTTCGGGCAAGTCAGTTGCGACCTGGGACTTTGTCCTTCTGAGGATAAACGGGCGAATCGCTCGCTTTAGCACTGCTCGCGACTCGCCACTGCTAATCCTGTTAAAAGCTGAAACCTTCCCTAGCATTCCAGGATTAAGAAATTCGAATAACGACCAAAGTTCGCCAATGTGGTTTTCTATGGGAGTTCCACTCAAGGCTAATCGATGGTCTGCTTTTAACAGTCGCGTCGCTTTCGCGGCCTGCGATTTCGAATTTTTTATCGCTTGCGCCTCGTCGAGCACTGCATAGTCGAATTCGATGTCTGCTAATTCGAGAATATCACGCCGTAATGTCCCGTATGTGGTAATGATCACGTCGTGTTTCACGAACTTCGAACGAAGGTTTTCCCTATCTAAACCGCGGTACATTAAAATACTGAGTTCAGGAGTGAATTTCCTGGATTCTTCTTGCCAGTTGAATAGCAGAGATCGGGGTACGATGATGATGGAGGGTTTTCTATTATTCTCGCACCCGGTCTCATTTCTTTGAGTTTCGAGTAGTGCCAGAACCTGTACTGTTTTTCCCAGTCCCATGTCGTCAGCGAGACATCCGCCAAGCCCGAAATCACGTAAGAAGAGAAGCCAACCGAGACCATCTTTTTGATAATCTCTAAGTGTGCCATTGAATACGCCGTCGGGATCTCTTGGCTTCAGCCGATCGAATTTCACTAACTCCTCGCGAATTTTCGCGAACGCTTTATCGACATCTACCTCCGGTCGACTAATAATAAGCGCATCGAGTAGCCCGGCTTGATTTTTCTTGAAACGGATGTGTTCCGCTTTGCGCCGGCCCAGGCCAAATAAAGTAGAATATTTCTTGAGCCACTCTTCAGGAATAATACCGAACGAGCCATCTTCCAGGACAATCTGGGACTCACCCTTTTCGACCGCGGCCAAGAGCTGTGGCACCCCCACAGTCAACGCATCGAAACGCATAGTCCCGTGTAATTCAAACCAATCGATATTCGAGCTAATTTTAATATTGAAGGCCCCCGCTTGGCGATATCGCTTTCGGTCAACCTCAATACGCCATCCGTTTTTTAAGAGATTCGGGACTGCTTTGGTGAGATTGGCAGGGGTTGTCTGTAAATAGTCTGAACGCTGCAGGTGTTGGAGATGCTGCGCGAGAGGAAGGAATCCAGCGTCCACGAGCTCCTGCAGCGCAGATTCTTCCGCATTCAGGTCTCGATCGTATACTTTTTCTTGCTTGTAATTAATAACGGATTTCGTACGACTTAATGCTGTAATAAGAATGTCTCCATATCTGAACTTCAACTCCGCTACCAATAGCGGTTTAGCCAGAGATACGTGTTTCTTCGTTTTGACTATCAACTCTTTTCCCGGCGCTTCGTATTCTGGCGTCAACCGCACTTCTTCCGGGAGTTCTATCGGTGGAGAATTGGGCATACCGTAGATATTCTCCAGCAACTCTGGACACTCGCGTACCGGCACCGAAACGGGGCCCTCACGTCTCAATACTGAGATCCATCCGAATGCATTGTGATCTCTTAGCTGCGAGGCTCGATTTTCCCAGAAAATTATACCGCCGGCAACGACCAGTATCGGAGCGTCAATTTCGAGCCGTTCTTCGCCGCGCTTGAAGAAACCGGCCAACTCGTAAGCCTCATTTTTCTGCGCAATACCAAGCCTGAACTCCCATGGTTCGCCGTCGTCCCAGCTCACCGTCATAAGGCCCGCGCCCGCTTCTCGCGCCCGAATATTGACTCTCCCGGAATTGCAAAGCAACTTCAGGATCTTCTCTTGTAACCCCGTTGTCAATACAAATCCGGATGGTGACTGTTGACGCGGCCGGTACTGTCCCTGACGGCTGGCGAAATCCGTTTGAGTCCCCAGCGCCATCGCGATAGCCTCTCGATCCGTTTCATTATTCAAACTGCTAACGAAATCACTATCAATACGCTGTTTCCGCTGCTTTCCCCAACTCCCGTCTTTCGGTCGTTCCGATACCAGGACGTTTACATAAATTCCCCCGTTCTCCAGGGATTGATCGACGTCAATAAGATATGTCAGTCGACGTTCTTTCGGTTCTACATTCAGCCCGTGATTGTTCAGGTCCTGGTTAACGCCGGCAAACACTGTTTGCCAGTTTCTTGGACGACCGACATGACCACCCTGAAGAATCTCTTCGTTCGCGCCTGTGACTTCCGGATCAGATGATGAAGGACGGCGAGGAGACGCCACCGTTGTTGTCCCCGGATTAATAGCACTGAGATCAGCGTAGCCTTCGTCAAAAGAATCACCATCGCTATCGTGATGCGCGAATAGTTCATAGTCGGATTTATCGAGATAGGAAATTCGCATTTCCTGCTTGGCTCCGGATATACTCGGAGACCAATTGAGGAGCTCTGCTGCGAGGATTGTTCCCCAGATGTGTTTACATAGTCCGCTGCCCCCTGAATAATACGGACAACTGCAGTATACGGAGAGGTGGTTGTATTCCGGGTTATTTATGAAGACGTCGTAGGCATCTGTGCCATATGCTTTCGCATTCAAATGCGTTTTACGAACGTCTCGCAACCCGATATCACCGTTCTTGAAATAGAGGCGCCCACGGGAGCGCACACGGCTCTCAAATAAGAAGGAAACTGTCTCTGATAGATTCATTATCGCTTTATATACTGATCGTGTTCGAGTTTTCGGTGACTTGAAGGTGATTGTTCATCGGGTTCGGAACTTGGTTTAGGCGGTTCAAAAGGTGCTCGGGACAACCCCTAAGTTATACCACGGAATGCAATTTGACTGCACGCAGTTGAATATTTAGTGTCTGAAGGGAAACCCTCGCGAGCCGGGTTGCCGACGCATGTTCGGGAGATTCATCCTTCACGCTGTTACGTTCATACCCAAAGGTATGGGCTAACAGCGTGAGACAACGAGGCTTTGTTGTACTATACTGCAGGCATTATACCAACAATCACGGAGTTTTCGTCCGGATTACCGAGACTCCGCTCGTGCGGAGAGAGAAAAATCGTTTGGAGTCTCTTACGCAATCATTTTAAAGTTCTCCAAAAATTGTACCGCTTGCGGTATAATTGGTGTTCATTATGGATAACCGCAAGAAATCTAAAGCGTCGATGGCTACGGTTAGACTCGCCTTCACTTCGATTATCTGGCCGCGGCGGAAGTTATTATTTCTCGGGCTTGTTTTGATCATCATCAACCGCCTCGCAGGATTGGTGTTGCCGGGCGCGACTAAGTACCTGATCGATGATGTTATAATGAAGAGTGACATCGCGCTGCTGCGGCTTGTTATGTTAGCAGTGGGTTTCTCTATCTTCGTCCAGGCTTCTACGTCATTCGTCCTCACCCGGATTCTCAGCGTGGAGGCGCAACACCTGATATCGTCGTTGAGATTAAAAGTACAGAAACACATCATCGGCCTACCAATCAATTTTTTCGATAGTACGAAATCCGGCGAATTGGTGTCCAGAATCATGATTGATGTGGAAGGCGTTCGGAACCTGGTTGGTACCGGACTTGTACAAATGGTCGGCGGCGTACTTACCGCTTTTCTGGCGTTTGTGATTCTCCTTAACATCAACGCCATACTCACATTTTACATACTCTTACCTCTAATTGTTTTCGGAATAGTTTCGCTGAAAGCGTTTAAGTTTATCCGACCAATATTCAGAGAACGTGCCCGGATTAACGCCGATGTGACGGGACGATTAACTGAATCGCTGGGCGGGATCCGGGTTATAAAGGGATTCAACGCGGAACAGCAGGAAGTCCGCGTCTTTGAGAAGGGAGTAGAGCGAATTTTCGAGAACGTCAAGAAATCGCTCACTGCGACCGCCCTGGTGACAAGTATCGGGACGCTTCTAATCGGTTCAACAGGCGTTGCTATCATGTGGATTGGTGGCGGTATGATTATAGACGGAGAGATGACGATTGGTGAACTACTGGCCTTCATCTCCTTCCTCGCCTTGCTGGTGGCGCCGATATTTCAGATGGGTAATATCGGCAGCCAAATCACCGAGGCTTTCGCCGGGTTGGATCGCACCGAGGAGATCTTGCGTGCCACCAGAGAAGACGACGATCCTAAACGAACGATGGAGCTCGGCGAGTTTCGTGGGGATTTGTCGTTTGAGAATGTGACTTTCTCCTACGTCGAAGGCGCGCCAATCCTGAAAGACGTCTGTTTCGTCGCCCCGGCGGGGAGCCTGACCGCACTCGTCGGCAGCTCCGGTTCAGGCAAGACGACACTTGCCGGGTTAGCAGCGTCCTTTCTGAAACCCGACCAGGGAGTGGTTCGACTCGACGATATCGATCTTTCTACGGTCACCCTCGATAGTTATCGATCTCGTCTGGGCGTCGTGCTCCAGGACAATTTTCTCTACGAAGGCACAATCCGCGAGAATATATTATTCGGCAATCCGTCCGCAACTGAAGACAAACTCCTCGAAGCTGTGGAAGCAGCTCATGTCAAGGAGTTCACTGATCGCTTTGATGCAGGACTGGATACACTTATTGGTGAACGCGGCGTAAAACTGTCGGGTGGCCAACGACAGCGTGTCGCTATCGCGCGAGCGATATTAGCCGATCCCAAAATGTTGCTTTTCGACGAAGCCACATCTAATCTTGATACGGAAAGCGAGCTTTATATCCAGAATAGCCTGGCGAAGCTCATGAAAGGGCGTACAACGATCGTCATTGCTCACCGACTCAGTACCATTCAGAAAGCTGATCAGATTCTAGTCGTAGAGGATGGGGAAATCGTTGAACGCGGTAAACATAGCGAACTCCTTGCCGCGCAAGGGCGTTATTATAGTCTATACACCCACCAGGCAAGGATTTGAGCGAAATGTCCTTGGGATCCGCAAGCAGTCCAACTTTCAGTCCGTAGACGGACTCCCGTGAAACTTGAGTAATTTGACTGAGATTTTCACCATGAAGGACATGAAGAGCATGAAGTAAAGACTTTTTATATTTTCCCCTTCATGCTCTTCATGTCCTTCATGGTTGTAAAGCATTATTCGGTTGGCAGATTGCTCCGTTGAAACTAAACCGGTTTTGAGGCTGTTTATCTCGTTCGTTTTCGGCTCGATTGGGCGGCCTTTAGAGTTCAAGCTTTAGCGCTATTTGTTGATTGGCAGATGCAATCCCGCATGCGGGATTGAACTCCAAAATACCGTCGAACCCAAGTTTCCTATTATATTAACCGGGTCGGTACGGCCCGGACGGTTGCTCCCTTGAAATTTGGTCATTTTGACACACTGAAGTGTGAACTCCAACAGGTGCTACTCGCATACCAAAAGATTAGTGTTGTTAAGGTCCCCGTTGGAGTTCACGCTTTCGCGTGTCATAACCTGAGTTTCGTTATATAATAATTCTGCTGTCCAGCAGAAGCGCGTCGGTCGACGGTCCTACGAAACTTGGCGGAAATCTTCGATATTGTGAGCCCGTTTCGTATTGTAAAATATGGGTTCAAAAGGAAACCCACTGGAGGGAATCAACCACCCCGCCGCAAAGCAGACGGGGTATCGGCTTTGGAAATAGTTTTGGTATCGCGGTAAACTGCGGAGAATGAAACCCCACTATGTAGGTGCAAAAGGAGAGACCATGGAAACGATAGAAGCGATTCGCTCACGACGAGCAATTAAACATTTCGATGCAAACCACGAAATGACAGCTGAAGAAGCAAATGAGATACTGTCATTAGCGGTTCTTTCACCAACGGCATTCAATATTCAAAACTGGCGTTTTCTTGTTGTAGATGATCCGGACTTGCGGAAGAAAATCAAAGAGGTAGCCTGGGGTCAATCACAAGTAACGGATACATCTCTGTTTATCATACTTTGCGCAGACCTGAAGGCATGGGAAAAGGAACCCGGGCGCTATTGGGCGAATGCACCGAAAGAAGTTCAGGAGTTCATGCTTCCGGCGATAGATGAATATTATCGTGACAAAGAGCAGGTGCAACGGGACGAAGCGATGCGCTCCTGTGGTATCGTTGCACAAACGATAATGCTTGCTTCGAAATCGTTGGGATACGAATCTTGCCCAATGGATGGTTTCGACTTCGACAAAGTCGCGGAGTTAATTCAACTTCCTGATGACCATGTAATCGCCATGTTCGTTGCGATTGGCAAAGGAACGAAAGAGGCATGGCCGCGACCAGGGCAGGTCAGCCTCGACGATGTTGTTGTCAAGAATAAATTCGACTGATTAACGGCGATTTCGCGACGCTAATTTGATGAGATTATACGAACTCCAGTCAGGTTTTCGACAAGTTTTCCAAAATCTTTGCGCGATCATCGAAAATTCGACTGCTTGCAGTCTAGGAACAGGGGTATGGAGAATATCAGGTTAATCGTAACACACTCGGGCGGAGCGCACAAGGACGATTTTCTTGCGTGCAGCCTGTTGCTTAATTCTTGGCCGGTCACGGTGCACCGGCGAGACCCGACGGCCAAAGAGCTGGACGATCCTGCCGTGTGCGTAGTCGATATTGGTCATCGGCACGAGCCCGAAAGAATGAACTTCGATCATCACCAGTTTTCAAATGAACACCCTCCCACTTGCGCTTTATCGTTGGCGCTCCAGCATCTGGAGCTATACGACGACGCGAAGTTATTCTGCGACTGGCTCGAACCCGCGGAATTTTTTGACTGCCTCGGCGGCCGGGAGACCGCGCGACGGCTTGGCGCACCGCTCGAAGTCGTGAACCAATTGGTCTCACCAATTGACATAACGCTATTGAGGGCGTTCGCGCAAAAAGAAGTACTCGAGCCATCGGATTTGATTTGGCAGCTCATGAAGATGGTCGGCGATGATCTGGTTGATTACGTGAAGTCATTGCGCACCCGCCTTAAATTTATCGAGGAGCACGCCGAATTCTGGACGGTGGCGACGGACACCGCAGACTATAAGATTCTACATATGCCCCGCACCGACCCGCTCCCTGCCGAACCATCGACCGGGTTGGAGCGATTTATCGAATCGAAGAACGATCATGAGAACGTGGTTGGTATGATATATCCCGATCGACGAGGAAAGGGATACGGTCTCTCTCGCTACAACGACAATGCTAGACTTGATTTTACGCGACTGGAATCGTGCGAAGACGTGCATTTTACACACAAACGCGGGTTCGTGGCGAAGTCATCCGCCACAGACCCTCAGCGATTAAAGGAATTAATACAAAGCGCGTTGATATGTTTCTGAATGTGGAGGCGCTGTCGTCAGTGGCGATCTCTTTCTGTCGAATTTGTTCCGAAATATAGACAATCGCGGCTGGGACAGCGCCTCCCACATTCAGAAACATATCGCCTGATTGAATTCGGCAACAATCTGCATAAGTGGACTTTATTGGCAAATCAGTTCATCAAAGGACAAGCGAAATCGGTAATAATTCTCGAGAACGCCTGGTCGATGCCAAAAGCCTTTGATCATGGAATACACACATAAAACCGGAAAAATAACTGATTTATACCGGACGTCTTTACCCAGCAAGCGGGACGAAAAATCGTTCGGAGTCTCTTTCGCAGTCATTTAAAAGTCGTCTCTCCGTATTCTCGGAGTCCGCTCGGGCAGACCGCATAAGCGTTCCGCACAGACGGGATCCTCGCTGATGCGGGACGAGTAATCCAGACCGAAAATTATACCGCTTGCGGTATACTAACTGAATGGGAATACGAATACCCATGAGAGAACCTCTTCTGATAAAAGTATCCGGGGAAGATAAGCCCGGTGTGACCACCGCTATTACGGCTATATTGGCACGATATAAAATCAATATTCTCGATATAGGCCAGTCGGTCATTCACCGGCATCTTTCACTCGGTATTCTGACCGATATGCCGCAATCTGCTGAATCTTCGCCGGTGTTGAAGGATCTTCTTTTCCAAATTCACAAACTCAAACTTCAGGTAAGTTTTGAGCCGGTAGATGAAGATAGCTACGGACAATGGGTGGATCAACAGGGGAAAGGTCGCTATATCGTTTCGCTGCTAACCCGCAAGGTCACAGCGGATCAGCTATCCCAGGTCACGGCAGTGGCAACTAAGCATGGTCTGAATATTGACCAGATTAGCCGGTTATCGGGCCGCGTCCATTTGGACACCGTACACAATCAAGCAAAGGCGTGTGTCGAGTTCTCGGCACGCGGGAATCCGAAAGACCTGGCAGAATTGCGAAACGAATTTTTGGAGCTATCGCAATCGCTCGATATGGATATCGCATTCCAAACGGATAATATGTTCAGACGCAATCGGCGCTTGGTATGTTTCGATATGGACTCAACATTGATCGAGACAGAGGTCATCAATGAGCTCGCCAAGAGAGCCGGGGTCGGGGAACAAGTGGCGGCCGTCACTGAAGCTGCGATGGAAGGAAAGATGGATTTCGTCGAAAGCTTTAAACAGCGCGTCGCCTTATTGAAGGGGCTGGACGAGAAAGTGTTGAAGGAGGTCGCCGAGAGTCTTCCGCTGACAGAGGGTGCCGAAAACCTGGTTAGCAATTTGAAAAGAGCCGGATACAAGACGGCAATCCTATCGGGAGGATTCACCTATTTCGGAGAGTTTCTGAAGCGAAAATTAGGCATTGATTATGTATTCGCCAACGTTTTGGACATCGACAATGGCAAAGTAACCGGAAAAGTGGTTGAACCGGTAGTAGATGGCGACCGCAAAGCTGATTTGCTTCGGCTCCTGGCACAACAGGAGAGTATTTCACTCGAACAAGTTATAGCCGTAGGCGATGGTGCGAATGATCTACCGATGCTTAGCGCTGCCGGCTTAGGCATCGCGTTTAAGGCTAAACCGCTGGTTAAAGCATCTGCTAAACAATCCATTTCAACCCTGGGCCTGGATGGAATATTATATCTCCTGGGTTTTAGAGACAGAGATATCGGCTAGCCTGATCTAGTGAACCCCGTGTACGCACTGAACGTCAAAGTGAATCCCACGGGTTTATCCCGTGGATTGTTCAGTTACTCCTTTCTACGAAGCAGAGAGGAGCAGCAAGAAAAATATGCCTGCGACTACGACCCTTGCCTTTGCAATTTTCTGTTTCCTGGCGTAGATTAAGGCAACGTTGTTGCGGTGGCAACGAAACGTTAACTAGTCCTGTCCTGAAATAGCCGATTCGTGTTGATCGGGCGAGTCAAAAGTAGCTCGGCCCCCGCGGTCGCGGGGCCAGGCCTCGCTACGGCGCAGGCCGGCAGCTGAGTAAAAAACACCCACGCAGTCAGGAGCCGAGCCCCGCAGGCGGGGCGAGACGGGCTGTCCGCGGGACAGAATGAACGCTGTGAATGACAATGACCGCGTTACTTTTCTATTTCAGCACAGAAACTAACCAGACCCTGTTCGGAGTCTCTTACCCAATCATTTTGAAGTCGCCTACGCGTAAGCGTCCCGTACAGACGGGATCCTCGCTCATGCGGGAAGAGTCTCGGATAATCCGGATCGAAAATTATACCGCTTGCGGTATACACTAGACAAGGGGGCACGGACCATGCGAATTCTAATTGTCGATGATGACGTCCACAATCGCAATCTCTTAGCAGCGGTGTTGAACGATTTTGGCGACTGTATGTTTGCGAGTGATGGCGCGGAGGCGATTGCTGCTTATCAGCAAGCAATTTCGGAGGGAGTTCCGTATAATCTGATTACGCTCGATATTGAAATGCCGAATATGGATGGTCACGAGGCCTTAGCCGCCATCAGAAAGCATGAAAAAGACCGGAATATTGCGAGCGAGGATGGTATTGTCGTTATAATGATTTCGGCGTGTGATGATGACGAAAATCTTGAGAAATCTTTCAAAGAGGCATGTACGGCATATATCCTCAAGCCAGTTGACCCGGAAAGTTTGATCTCGACGATGAAAAGAATGGGAATCCTCGCCAGCGACAAGGGGCAATTCGATCCAGGATTCATATAGTCTGAAAGTTTCCCCGCCTCCGGCGGTCCGTATGGACGGATTCTTCCGATATCAGCGTGAATCCGGTCAATACGGGACACTTACGCGGTACGCACGAGCGGACTCCGAGGATGCGGAGAGCGCCAAGGGCGACCAATTTTCGGTCCGGATTCCCGCGCAACCTTCAATTCGGCGGACCTTTCGGCAGCGATACGGTAACGGTCGTCCCCTTGCCGGCTTCGCTTCGAATCGATATTTCTCCACCGACTGGTTTCAGTAATTCGCGGCATGTATAAAGTCCTAAACCGGTTCCAACGGGCTCGTCTCCGTTGTTAGCCTCGCCTCTCGCCGGTTTAGAGGTATAAAAAGGGTCGAAAATCTTCTTAATGTCGTCTGGGGGGATACCACAGCCGGTATCAGTCACTTCCATGAAGACAACGGATTCATCCTGATAGGTGCGTATTTTTAATCGCTTTTTGTAGTCGTCGACCTTCCACATGGCATCCAGTGCATTGTTCACGAGGTTATGTAATATTTGCGATAGTATCGATGCATCCACGAGTTGGCACTCGATAGCGTCATCAAGTTCGATTTCTTTTTTAACTTTATTCTTAAAATGAGAGTCAATATTCAGTAGATCCAATTCCTTCCGTATTACGTTATTAATATTCGTGATTCGGGAAATCGGCTTTTGCCCCTCGCGATTGACTACCAGGAGATCGTCTGTTAGCTGGTTTATTCGACCAGTTACTTCGTTAATAACTTCACAGTGACCTTTAATCACATTATCGTCGTTTTCTGTAGATAGATCCAGAATCAATTTGTTGTAGCCGCTAATGATCCCAAGCGGATTTTTCAGATTATGAACAACCCCTTGTATCATTCGACCGATAATCGCGGATTTTTCCTGCTCCACCAGTTTTTGGGATTTCTGTTCAACAAGATTTTCTAAATTTTCGTTGAGTTCGGCTAATTCGCGATTCTTTTCTTCCAGGCTCTTTGTGAGCGTGGCAATCGTCAGATGAGTTCGGATACGTGTTAAAATTTCCTCGTTCTGAAAAGGTTTCGTGACATAGTCGACAGCACCGGATTTGAGACCTTTAACAACATTTGATGTCTCGCTTAGAGCTGTCATAAAAATGATTGGAATGCTCGCCGTGCATTTGCTTTTTTTCAATAATTCGCAGGTTTCGAACCCATTTAATCCGGGCATCATAATATCCAATAAAATCAAATCCGGATCCGTTTCCGTCGCGCGATCGATTGCTGTTTGTCCGTCGCGCGCAAATAATGTTTCAAACCCCGCTTGTTCCAGGATATCAAAAAGCACATTCAAGTTCGTCGGATTATCGTCGACGATTAGGATGGTGGAAGATAGGAGTGGTTTAACCATTGTTTCGCAACTTGTTTATGATTGATAAGATCTGCGCATCGTCGAACTGCTCTGCTAATTCCCGTAACTTTATTACAAGAGCGTTATATTTGCTATCCAATCGGTCGATATCATCTAAAGTCTTCAAAAGTCCTTTGATGTCGCCCCTCTGGGAATAACGAATTATCGCATCGGTATTTTCCTGCGGTGGTAGAACCCAGGCGAACGAATCGGTTGAACCTGTCGAGTCGGAGGTCGGCGTTTCGCTAGTATTATTATCGAATATTACGTCCAAACCGAGTTCGTCACTCACGAGTTTCAGAAGTTGCCTGCGATCGACCGGATCGGACAGGAACCCCTGGCAACCCCCTTTCATCGACGTTCCTTGATATTCTTGGGCTACAGAGCCGGAAATAAGAATAATTGGGACGCCGCTAAGAGTGGAAAATTTTCGTATTCTCTCAATATCCTGATATCCTCCGTCCGGATCCGGAGCGACAAGGTCGACAATCAGCAAATCCGGCTTGTTAGAAATCGATCCCTCAACGGCGTTGCTGTCAAGGGTGATTTCTTGAATCAAAAAACCGGATGGTTTTAGCATGTTGGTTAATAATATGCCGTTTTCTTTATTGTCAGCGGCAATCAGAATTCGGTGATTCTGACCGCAAATCTTCTTTATTTGGCGATTGTCGTTAATCTTCATGTCGCCCACGCCCGTAGCCGTTACAGCAATCATATCGATGTCGAACCAAAAGGTCGTACCCGATGGCGGTGTACTTTCTACTCTCAGATTTCCCCCCATTAATTCTACTAATTTCTTACTGATCGCCAGCCCCAGGCCTGTACCACTAATAGAATCGCGCAGATCTCCGACTCGCTGAAATTCCACAAAAATTCTTTCGAGATTGTCGGTGGCGATACCGACGCCTGTGTCCGTGACGCTGAAGCGGAGACGGACATAATTTGATTGCCATTGATCCGAGGGTAATGAGAGGACTGTTTGCGTGTGGTCGGGAGGTATATCTTTCAAGATTTCAACACAGAAGGTTATGCTCCCGTTATCAGTAAATTTGATCGCATTACCGATAAGATTCAGGAGAATCTGGCGCAACTTTTTCTCGTCTGCGTATAAATGCTTTGGCAACGCATCATCCGGTTGAAGGATAAAAGCGAGCCCTTTTTGTTCTGATCGAAGTTGGAACATTGCGCGAAATTCACCGAGGAACTCGGGCAGTTCGAAAACATTGAGGTCAAGATTAAATTCTCCAGCCTCAATTTTTGATAAGTCGAGGACTTCATTTATGAGATCAAGTAAGTGTCGCCCCGATGACTCGATAATCTTCGCGGCTTTCAGCTGGTCGCCAGTCAGCCTTTCGTCTGCGGTTAGAATTTGCGCATACCCCAGTATTCCATTTAGCGGCGTCCTATGTTCGTGACTCATATTTGCCAAAAATTCACTTTTCGCTAGTGACGCCGCATCTGCAGCTTTTTTGGCGTCCTTAAGCGATTCCAAATTCTGCTTGTGGTTGGTGATGTCGCGAAATGTTCCAGTATAGAATACATCATCATCGACAGTGGCTTCCGCGAATGAGGCTTCCATTGGAAATGAGCATCCATCAGCCTTCTTCCCAGCCAGTTCGCGACATAATTTCTCGGCAGCAGCGCGTTCAAGAATCGTTTTGATCTCTCCTGTCGACGCGTCGCGCGACGACTCAAAATCAAAACATACCAGTTCGGTTATCGGTTTCCCTTTGACATCGGCGAGTTGACATCCGAATGCAGCCTCGGCGCATGGATTAAGGGTGGAAATAAGCAGATCATTTTTCGAAAACGTAACGATCCCATCCATCGCGGACTGCACGATCGCCTCTGTTTTGGCCACGGCGTGTTCCAATGCCCCCATGACCTGGTTGTATAATGATCCAATTTGACCGACCTCGGTAAATGGCTCAACCGGTACTCTTAGAGATAGATTTCCCGTTTTTTCCTGTTCCTTCATTACTGTGAACAATTCAATTAACTCCGAACGCTCACCGTGCTCCGTGATATTTAGGCCAGTTGCCTCATCTTTGAGACTGACGCGTATTGGATAAATCTTATTAAGAGTTTTCAGGAAAATGAAGGCGATGGAGAATGACCAGACGAAACAAGCGCAAATTCCTGAGATTTGCGCGATTATCTGTTCCATCTGTCCGAGTCCGGTTCCAAGCAACTTCGGATCACCAAATAATCCGACGGCAAGTGTCCCCCAAATCCCCGCCCCGAGATGTACCGGAATCGCCGACACAGCATCGTCGATTTTGAATCGCAATAGCAGGTTATGGACCCCGTACATTACGGCTGCGCCGACGGTTCCGATAATCAGGGCTTCTACTGTACTGACAGCGTTGCATGCCGCTGTTATAGCGACGAGTCCCGCCAACGCCCCGTTCATGATCAGGATAATATCGAAGTGTTTCTTTAAAATCAGATGGAGAATGATCGTCATCGTAAGACCTGCAGCGCCGCCGATAAGCGTATTGAACAGGATTTTCGGGATATACTCATTTACCGTGAGCGTGCTCCCTCCCGTGAACCCGAACCAGCCGAACCACAAGAGCATAACACCGAGGACAGCGGATGGTATATTGGCAGCGGGGATCTTATTAACAGTACCGTCGCTTGAAAACCTGCCGGCACGCGGCCCGATCACAAGAAGAGCCGCGAGCCCCACCCAACCGCCGAGGCTATGAATAACGGTAGACCCGGCAAAATCTACGAACCCCCGCTCTGCCAGCCAGCCACCTAAGATTTCCCCGTCGATCCCATTCCAGACCCAATGACCGAAAATCGGGTATATGACAACCGAAACAATTATCGTTATACCTATATAGCTCGTAAAACGGATTCGCTCAGCGACCGCGCCGGATAAAATCGTAACCGCCGCACCGCAGTACATGAACTGAAATAATAAAAAAGCGGAGAACCAGGAATCTCGTTCATCGACATTGGGTAGAAAATGTGTCGAACCGATCAGGCCGAACTTTGATGCCCCGAACATGAGACCGTAGCCGATCATCCAGTAAGCGATTGCCGATATACCAAGGTCAGTGATGTTCTTGGAGGCGACGTTGATATTGTTCTTACTGCGCGTCAGTCCGGTTTCGAGACACAGAAAGCCTGCCTGCATTAGAAATACCATGCCGGAGCACGAAACTAACCATAAGATGTCAACCGACGATTTTTCCAAAACATTCTCCGATTACAGCTTTCAAGTTTATTGCTGTTAAATTAACTATACTGAAATAAGCGAACATTCCGATTCGTAATCTTGCTCTTACTCTTACTCGTAATCATAATCTTTCTCGTTTTTCGAGGTGATGAAATTTGGAAAGAGATTACGATTATGATTACGAGGACGATTACGAATAAAATCCAACGAAAAGTTCGTGCATATACCCATCGTCATTAGGTTTTTCAACCGTCCATAGTTCCTGCTGGCCAGCAGAACGACGGCTGTTCAATATATCGTTCGGAATCCCTTAGATGATTTAGGTTAAAAGTCTTCTCTCCGTATTCTCGGAGTCCGCTTGTGCGGACCGCACGAGCGGAGTCCGTCCATACGGACCAAATATTATACTGCTTGCAGTATAGATCGAACCAGAAGGAACGTACCATGAAAAATAGCGCGATCGTTGAACTCGAACAGGAAATTCACGAAAAAATTAAGAAACTCAATGAGCTACGCAGCGCTCATCGAGGGGAGAAGGTTCGCAACTACGAATTTACGACACTGGACGGAAGCGCAACGCTCTCGGATTTCTTTGGTGATCGGAGCAAGCTCCTGGTGATCCACAATATGGGCCAGGGTTGTCGCTACTGTACGCTATGGGCCGATGGTTTCAACGGGTTCCTCGGACATCTCGAATCCGTGCTTTCAGTTGTTCTGGTATCGAAGGATTCCCCGATAGCGCAGCGGCGATTCGCGAATTCAAGAGGCTGGAGATTCCGGCTGGCCTCTCATGAGGGCGGTGATTACATTCGCGAGCAGACAGTCGTCAGTGGTTGTGGCTGTGATAATATGCCGGGTGCTGTCGTTTATGAGCGAGATGGCGATGACATTTACCAGAAGAACACCTGCGTATTCGGCCCGGGCGATATTTATTGTCCAATGTGGAGCTTACTGGGGCTCGCCGGCCTCGGCGAAGCCGACTGGACACCGCAATTCAACTACTGGCGTCGCCCGGAAGCACTTGACGATGGCGGAGCGAATCTGCTGGAATGATGCTAAGGCGTGATACGTGTTTATTCATTAACTATTAACGGAGTCAACGACTTCCAGAACAGCCAGAGGCTTAAAAGATGTGAAACGCTCGAAGCCGATCGTTTTCTGCCGCCACCAGGGCGGCTTCCGTCAATTTCGCTTTGTTCAGAAAAATTAGCGTACGACTAACTAGACCCTGTTCGAAAAGGTCTAGCGAGCCGCGTTGGGTGCGCATGAAGGACAGGTTTTGATGATTGCCGCTCACGTTAATACCTTGTAGGTATTGACTTAGCGATAATCATCAAAAGATGCCTTCATCCGCCCCAACCCTGTGGGCGCGAGTCTCTTTCGGCGAATATTGGACATCTTCAACGAAATGTCGGGAGAAAATGAGATAATTTGGCATTTTCGCAGTCGATTCGGCTAAAGCCCGACAGGCTCCTAGGCTGATAAGTAGAATTGCATTCCACGCGGCCTAATCTATCGTAGTATAAAATCCAACAAATTTTTCGATTTTGATTTCTCTATCTGGATGTGACCTTTGAGTGCTATCAGAAAAATTAGATTCCAGCGACGAATGTCTTGGCTTCTTTGCACGCTTTTCGTGTGGGCCTATGGGTTCCACGAAGCGGAGCATATCGCCGGCACCGACGCGGGACATGCAGAAGTCGCGGCGGCGCATCTGGACGTGGCTGGGATTTCCTCAGCGTGTGGTGGTGCCTGCGATCGTTCCGATCATCATCATGATTCATCGCCCTCCGATCATGCCGACAACTGCCTCATTTGTCACGGAAGCGGGATCGCCTTTCATAAGCTTGCAGACTCCTTCGTTCTAATTGTCTCCGGCGAACACGAGATTATCGTGCCGGTCGAACACGGTCATGGCTCTGCGACCATCCTCTCCGCCGTTTCCCCACGCGGCCCTCCCGAAACCAGGTTTAACCACACTCAATCTGCTTCCTCCTGATTTTAGACTGTAAGCAGTCGAATTTTTGGGACGACTTTGAATTTGTCAGCTATAAGATTCCGGTATGAAATTCATCCCGTATGCGAGACAAAGGTGCTCAGTATACGGCAACTTGACGACACACAAAGTCCCCTTGGATTGCCCCGAATTCGTTTCTTCCCTCAGTCTGATCAATTAGGCGTTCTTGAACTGTTTCGAAGCAGATTTAATACACGCGGATACCGAATCACGAGTCCGCGCAATTTCCTAATCCGAAGAACGAATTTCAAGACTCCCTAAGGTGCGACACAACGGGTCTCGCTCAGAACGGTTTCCGAAGTGTAAATTTTGATTCTTAATCACCACCTCAGATTTGTCAATTGCGTTCGACTGACTCGCCGATTCTACTCGATGTCCCCCCCCCCGGACGCCGAGCCCTTCTCGCATTGTTCAGCTGGAATAATGAATTTTTGCGCTGGCATTTTAGCCGGCGGACCAAATCACAAGGATACCCACCACCATGAAACAATCATTAAATTGGATGCCCATCTGTCTTCTTTTTATTACCGTAACTCTCTCATCAATTGCACAGAATAGTCATTCCCAGGAGGGGTTTCCTCAGGAAATTCACGATCTCAAAATACTCATTCATGACCTGAAATCTCAGCACACGAAGGAAACCAACGCGCTTCGCGAAGAGATTCAATCGCTGCGAAGGGCGTATGACCGGGGCATCAACGAATTGGCTAAGAAAGTTACAAGATTGGAAGCCACAGATCAGTCGCGTGCCAGTGTGTCAGAATCGCATGCCTACACAGATCACAATGACAGCTCAGAACCTACAATTGAAGTCATTCTGAATGGGAAGTTTTCCGACTTCTCAGAAAGAGATTCTGAATTACCAGGATTCGGTATTGGCGAGGAAGGTAAACGCGGTCGGGAGAGCCTCGCGATCGATGAATCGGAACTGATCTTCTCAACGAATATCGATGATTTTTTCTACGGAGGCGTAACTGTCGCCGTCGCCCGCGAAGACGGCGAGGACATTATCGAACTTGAAGAAGCCTATATTCAAACTCTCCCGGGATTTGGGTTGCCAGCTGGCATGACTCTGAAAGCCGGGCGGGCGCTGTGGAAGTTGGGCTACCTGAACGAGCACCACACTCATGAGGATGCGTTCGCAGACCGTCCCCTGCCATATCGTGCCTACCTGAATAAATCGTTCAACGACGATGGCATTGAGGCCAGTTACCTGTTGTCCACAGACTTTTACGCCGAAATTGGCGGCGGCGCATTCCGTGGCGAAGAATTTCCCGGAGGAAGTCCAACAGGGTCGTCGCCCCAGAGCTATTCGGCATTCGTTCGAGTCGGCAGTGGTATCGGGGACAATCAGTCGTGGCAAATCGGCGGACATTGGCTAGGTTCAGAATCGGGAGAACGCCTAACAAACGAAGATATGGTTTCGTTCATTGGTGACAGTGATCTCGCCTCCGCAAACCTTAGCTATGCCTGGATTCCAACCGGAAACAGTAATGAACGCGAAGTAACCCTCCGCGGCGAGATCTTCTGGCGAGGCGAAGACGGAAGTTACCAGGACCTCAGCCTGCCAACTGCAGTGGTCCCCTTTGATGGCGATTCCAGCGGCTGGTATATGCAGGGTGTGTACAAGTTCCGTCCTAAATGGCGCATCGGCGCTCGATACAGCGAGTTACAATCATCGAATACGCCGAACGGGCTTGTCGGTAGTGCGCTTGACGCTCGCGGTCATAATCCAGAAAGTCTCTCAATCATGATCGATTGGACGAATAGCGAATTCAGTCGACTCCGGCTCCAATACAACCACGAAGAACTGCGTCACGGTGCTGAAGACAACCAGCTTATTCTTCAATACATAGTCAATCTCGGCACAAAAGAAACCCATGAGCATTAAACCGACCAATGGGTACTATCTCTGCCCATACCGCTACAGTTATATTGGAGAGTCGGAATCTACCGTAATTATACTGAGCATCTTCGAGTTTTCGACCCGGCGTTCGGAGTCTCTTACGCAATCATTTTGAAGTCGGCCGAAAATTCTACTGCCTGGAGTATACCATTGGCGGCAACCGCAAATGCGACATAGGTCAAGAACGCCGCGTTAAGCGCTCTGCCAGCATGAATGTTATTTCATGACCTTGTCGGAAAAGTCGGAAACCGCTTTCTTTAGATCATCAAAAATTCCGCCACTGGTTTCATCGTTGAGCACCCGTTTTTCAGTTTTATCGATTAATCGATGTAGCACTTCATAGTCTTCTTCGATTTCACCGTACCCCAAAGCCTCGGCCATTTTCAGCTGATACCGAGCGTTCTCGATTAATTCCAAAATCTCTTGCCGGTTTTCTGTTCCTGCCTCACGACTGCGCTTTTGTGCTTGTCGCAGGAGGTGTTTTGCGTTGAGTGGCGGCAATGGTATGATATTTGTCTCTACTACCAACGTAGAAAGCGCCTGACTAAGTCCGTCTCTAGCGCTCTTGATTTCACCGCCATCTACCAACGGCACAACACGCTTAATTGCTTGCGGATAACTCGCCATAGGGATATAAGTCATCGTAATTTTCATTTCGCTGACCAGGGGTTGCAGTAACCGCCGGGCTTTTTGCACATCCCCTTCCTTGAGTAATCTGATCGCCTCCCTCTTGGCGATTTCAATAGATTCAAGGTCAGTAAATATGTTGGATACCGAAACTTTGCTATTGATCGGTATCAAGTCCAATTCCGGATTCTTTGCCAGTAAGATCTCCAGCTTACCCACGATCTTCTCCAGCATTTTCATAGATTCCGCAGCATTGTTGTCATCGAGGAGTTTCAAGGCTTTTCGCGTTTCTGAGATTGCCTCGATCGCTTCTTGAGAGATGCCCCCACGCTTGCCGTCAATGACAGCCCGATGCTCAGCATCGACAGTACCGGAAATTGAATCTAGAGATCTCTGCTCTGATTCAGGCTTTACCATTATTGCCTCATCGTTTGTCTCTACTGTTTCAGCGTTGTTCATGACCGCTGAGATAAAGAATAAGGATAGAGCCACCAAAAATAATCTTGATTCTTTCATGATGAGTACCTCCTTATAGTTTGCTATTTGATAGATTCGTTTATACCGAACGCCTTCGAGTTTTCGACCCGGCGTTCTGCTGGCCAGCAGAATACCGGTTAAAAAAATCGTTCGATATCTCTTACGTACTTGGTTTGAAGTCATCCGAAAATTGAACTGCTTGCAGTATAATCATCCCGCCAGCCTGTGTTGATCACGCCACGGAAACCGGGATACGCTTTCCTGTTTCTTTTTGTTTTGTTTTCGGTACTGACAACGTCAATACACCTTTCTTGTACTTCGCTTTGGCTTTGTCAGCCTGTGCATAATCCGGGAGCGGCAACGTCCGCTCAAAAAAACCGTAGGAACATTCCACGCAGTGCGCCTTCTCGTCCTTCGTCTCGTGCGTCTTCTCGCCGCGTATTTTTAGATATCCATTCTCTATAGTTACATCGATATCTTTTTCATTCATACCGGGGAGTTCCGCTTCGATCCTTATTTCTTTCCTTGTTTCGCTGACGTTTACTTTCGGGCTCAGCGAGCGAGACAAGTTCGACCGCATAAGGCCAAACTCTACGAAAGGATTCTCGAAGAATCGATCAAAATCTGAGGAAGCGTTTTCACGCGGACGTTGCGGTAAATGTGTTTCTTTTTCGTCAGCCCTTTCTTTTTTCCAATTAAAGGGCAAAAGATCACGGATCTTCATGATAAATCCTCCTTTCACTAATTAAACATTTGGGGTTGAGATTTGTGAAACGGCGGCGGCAACCTGTGTTGCCGCCGTCGTTTCGGTTTTATCCTACCTTCACCTCAATTCTTTTCGGCTTCGCAGACTCGCGTTTTGGTAATTCCAAGTTCAGAACACCATTTTTTATCGACGCTTGAATTTTCTCTTCGTCAATGACTTCGGAAATATGAAACTGACGTTCATAATTTCCTGTCTCATATTCCGAATGTACCTTTTCGCAGGCTACGGTGTTGTCAGGAGCTACCCTTCCAAGAATACTGAGAACGCCGTCCTCCAATTTCACGTCTAACCCGTTTTTATCGACTCCAGGCATTTCGACATCAAGGTTGTAACTATCTTGAGTTTCCCAAATGTCGACTTTCGGCGTGAACGTATGTTGATTGACCGCTTGTGTTTGCTCTGAAAGTTGAGATTCTGATTTTTGCATTGCTGTACCACTCATTGTATTTCCTCCTTTCTTTAGTCGTTTCGTACTGTTACAGATATTCTTTTGGGCTTTTCCTCTGCCGCCAGCGCAAGCGAAATACTTAGTATCCCATTCTTGCATGATGCCGAAACCTTGTCGGAATCGACCCGGAATGGCAATGTCAGTTCTCGACGAAATTTCCCAGTTGAACGTTCACTGCGCTGATATGAATCTCCCTCCACCTTGGCTCGCCCGTGGCGTTCGCCAGAGATGGTAAGCTTATCCGGTTGCACTTCCAGCTCAATATCCTGCGGATCGACTCCCGGAACTTCAGCCGTGAGAAGGATCGAATTATCATTCTTCCATGCATTCAACTTTGGAAATGCCGCCGTGCTCGATCGCTCCCGGGGAGCCGACCCGAAAGAGCGGTCTAGCTCACCGAACAGCTGATTCAAGCCCGACAATTGATTGATTAAGCGTTTGTCTAACCAGTACATTGTTCTTGCCTCCTTTCGTTTGAGTTGAATTATGATTAACAAATTACGTCCACCGTGTTCGATTGCCGACATAGCCATATTGATGCCAATGATTGAATTTCTATTTATAACCAATTGCAAAAAATATATTTGCGGAATATGAAAAAGACGTTAGCGGTATTGAGTGCGTCTAAATGACACACTTGTCAGTGAGGCGGACTTCCTCCTGCTGTCACAGAGTCAGGGGACAAGAATCTTTCTCAAGAAACTCGGAAATCGGATGCCATAGATCCAGGTCTCTTCAAAAAGGTTAAATTAAGGAGAAGGCTAGCCTGATTATTTCATGCGATTCGTCGCGAGAGTACTTAACTCGCTCATAATAGATCGATTAGAGAAAACTTGACGGCGAAAGTGAATATACATTTGCTGAGATGTAAAGTTGAGCTAATCGGCTTATTCGGGCAGAGATTAGGGCTTGTAGCAGAATACTGATGAATTATTCTGGTTAGCAGAACCGGGAAAATATAAAGGGTACCCCTTCAATCATACGGGCTTATTCTTGATGGCAGACGATATCGATGATATAATTGGAAATGCGAGTGAATCAGCTAAGAACAGTTCACTAGCCTGAATAATTCACGCGATTCGTCGCGAGAGAACTTAACTCGTTCATAATAAAACGATTGGAGAAGGCGCCACGGTGAAAGTGTATTTTCATTCACTTAGATGTGAAGTCAAGCCAATCGGTTTATTTGAGCAGAGATTAGGGCTCGTAGCAGAATACTGGTGAATTAATCAGACAAGAAAGATAAAGCGTGTCATATCTTGAATTTAACATATTGGCCGGAACAATCGCCAATTCAAAACGTCTTGGTTTAACATTATGATTAGTAGAAATTATATTGTGCTTTTATCACTTCTGACAATTGTCCCGTTAATCTCGGCTGGACCTTTCGAGAAACATCCTGAGGCCGCGGAGGACATTCGTGCGGTTACTGCGAAAGAACGGTTGACGTCTGAACCCGATGCTGTCGCGATTTATGCAAAAGGAATGTGCTGTCCTTCGTGTGCTATCGGTGTACGAAAAAAGATTGTAAAACTCGAATTCGTTGACAGCAGCCGGTTTGTAAGTGGCGTGGAGCTGGACCCGAAGACGCAATTGGCAATGGTTGCGCTCAAGGCGGGACAAGCTCCCGACTCCGAAGCGCTTGCCCAGGCGATCGTCGATGCGGGTTACGATCCGGTTCTTTTGTATATCCTTCGTGACGGGCAACTTCAGACGACTCCTCTCAATTCCCGTTAATCCACAGTGACTTCAATTATCAGAGCACGGATCGGGATTGCCATTCTTCTTGTGGTCGTTAGTGCGGAAGCACGATGTGACCAGCCAATCTTCAATGAAATGCCGCGCTGGGATAACGGTTGGGGCTTTCAGATTGTCCGCGAACTCCGAACCGAAAGAGATCTTCTCGACGGTGAAACAGTTGTTGGACGTGGATTCTCTGAAGACGTCGAAATTCTTCATCTGGAGGGGGTATATACCTGGGATAAGTCCGTCCGGATGACCGTGAAAATTCCCTACGTCGTCGAAGCTAGGCGCGAACAGCTGGACTCCGGGATCAAGAGAGTTCAGCATGATAATGGCATCGGCGACCTGACTTTAGCGATCCCGCTAAAACGATACATCAATGCTGACCAACGCAGTACTTCCTGGACTTTTGCTCCGCAATTCCGCATCCCCCTAGCCGGAAACGACGAGTACGAGGTATACGACAACGAATGGGGTACCGGCGTATCCTTCGGCTACGAGACGGAAACGTATCGTTATGTAGCCGCTGTAGGCGTGACGGCATGGTCCTTCTTTGGTAATGAACCCTTCGAAGCCTCTGCAAGCATTAACCTCGGATTCAATATTCATCATGCGAGGTCATCCGGGCACCTACTTTGGGAAAGCGACGTGCATTTCGAAGACGACGGATCCTTGACCATCGCCATCGGTCCGGCCTTCTACTGGCGTATGACGGATACTGTTCACATCCGAGTTTCGTGGAAAGACGATGTCTCCGATCGCCAGGGTACCGTCGATCACGGAAACGGGGACGCGTTGACGGTAGGAATCGGTTTCGTATTCTGATGATGACATCCCGGAGAAACCCAATGCCATTCAACCGAACGAGACTGCAAGCAGTCAATACTGATCGGTTTCGCCCGTTTCCAACGGGCGGCCCCTTCCTACATCTTCAACTAAAAAATACGGAGTTTAACAGTGCCATTCGAAAAAGGGTCGATTTCATTCACCATCTGTACGATGCAACAAAAATTACCGGAGGACGCTATTGGACGTTTCGAAGAGAAAAAGGGGTACTCTCTCGACACGGTTCTTGACGAACCACAAATTGGGTGGGTAAGTGGTCGCCATCTCCTGGACACTCAAATCGACGAACTCACAGCCTACGTCGCCGGCTATCTCAAAATGACCTTGCGTAGTGCTGTCAGAAAGATTCCGCCGTCATTTTTTAAGGCAGAATACCAGCAGGAGGAATTGGCTGAGATGCAGGCGACGAATTCGTTTTTTCTGTCGAGAAAGCAAGTAAAAGAGATCAAGGAATCGATAAAAGAAAGACTGTTAAAAGAGATGCCTCCGGCTTTAAGCGGTACTACTTTCGTCGTTGACTCGAATTCCGACATCATGTATTTGGGCGCCGGTTCCTGCACAGAGATCGATAAATTTCTAAGTGTATTTCACGAGACTATCGGCTTCGAACCGATTCCTCTCACAGCGGAGACTTCAGCCGAATTTCTTTTTCGGATCGACCCGGATACCCTGCCACGCCTTGACTTTACTGAAAGTTCCTCGAAAACACATGATGTTGATACATCATTTGGCCGGGACTTTTTGACTTGGATCTGGTTTTTCCAGGAAGTCCGGGGCGGTACGTTCGATGTGAGTAACATCGGAGAATTCGGCCTTTCAGTTCAAGGCCCCCTCACCTTTTCTGAGGAAGGCGTTGGCGCACAAGAGACGGTCGTCCGACGAGGGCTACCTACATTAAGCGGGGAAGCTAGGCTCGCCTTGCTCAGTGGTAAAAAGCTGACGCGGGCGAGAATTCTATTGGTTAAAGACGATGAAACGTGGGAATTCACCCTCGATGCCGACAATTTTATATTTAAAAGTGTAAAGCTCCCGCAGATTGAACCTCTTGACCCGATAAGCCACTTCCAGGAACGTATCAAATATCTAGGACTCTTTAGACAGGCATTCCTCAGCCTATTCCGAGATTACTTGGCGTTAGTCCAGGATAAAGGTCGATTCGAAGAGCTGTCTCAGGATGTCATTCGTTGGGCGAAAGAGGAAGCAAGTAAAGATGGCAGTTAAGCTGGACCTATACTGCAAGCAGTAGAACTTTGCTCCGGACTGCACGAGGTCAGGAAGTTCTGTGTGGATACTGGGGATTTGCGTTCGTAGATTCTGTATACCGAAAATTATGGAATTTTCGACCAAGCGTCGGCTAAGGCGGGACATGATGCCGGGTAAAAATATACCGTTCGGAAATTCTTGGCTGATAAATTCGAAGCTATCCAAAAATTGTACTGTATGCAGTATATTTCCTGACGCCAGTAATTCAACGTCCCCAGCCCGGGTCGCCTTACAGAAAACCGCCGTCACGAACCTGACGCGCACACGAACCGCAGAAGTGGATGTAACGCATTCCTCGAAACCCTTCGATTGCGAAATAGAGGACGCCGCTTTAATCTTAATACTCTCTCAAATCACGTCGAAATCTAAGTTTTTCTATAACGCGGATGCGGCTGTCGCAACCTCCTCTGCTGTGGCCTTGAAGATAAAATCAATCGTCCATTCCATTTTATTTTTGTCTCCAATCATGTCAGTCTCGCTTCGCAAGTCGCCGTGAGCACCTGGCGGAATCCACCACGGCACCCAGTTTTGTTTTCCGTCGTAAACGTCAGTGGCGTCAACCGAGTAAAAAGCGTCCTCCCCTAAAGTTTTCCGTTCGCGCCGAGTTTTATAAAATTCATTGAAGAATTGATCACTCGGGTCATAGGTCTCCGGGTCTGAGGTGGCGACTGGAACTCTCACAAGGTTTTCCCAAAGATAATCTTCCGTCTCTTTGTTATACCAGAAAGCTGAATCAAATGCTGATACCCGAAGCGTGTTCTGAGTCAACCCCTCGTTTCCGATAGCCCGCATGAAATATGCGGGGAAAAATACCGTCCTCCTTACGGTCGGGAATAGTTCCGGGTTTGACTCTTTCTTGAGTCGTCGATAGGTTTGGCGAAAGTCTAAGTAGGAAAGATTCGTAAGGGCCGTGTCAACTATCGTGTTGCAAAAATCTACTGAAGAAAACAATACTCCAGGAAACCAATCCGCGTATACAGTTCTGCACCAGTAACGTGGCACCTGCGCGAACCATTGGCCGATTCCACTTGGATCAGGTTTCTCCAGTTGCGGATCAAAGTATCGATTATTATTGGCGGCCGCTTGATTGTTAATGAGGATCTGGCTCAGGGAGAATAAAATACCGTTCGCACTATCATGCCTGCTTGAAACAAACATTTTCGTCCCTATTTTCGCTGCTGTTTCAGCAAATAAATTCCCCTTCCTTCTTGATTCAAATACCACGTCTTTTGTCGTTTGTATTGATTTGCTTAATCCCTGTTTGACGGGACCAGCCAGAGATTGCACTCTTTGCACTAATCCGCGTTGTACCGGTTCATTTGCGTTTGCGTCTGTATTCGCGTTTTCGATTTTGGTTTCGTTTGTGCTTGCGCTCAGAGATACAGGAACATAATCGTTGTTTGGATAAAGTTCGGTCGCGCGCATTGCCGCATTGAATAGAATCATAGAGTCGATATAAGGATGATTGGTGGCCCGGCCTTCCAGGTGACACTCGCGATGCTCCTCGGACTCGACAACGCCGTTAGAAAGATCGCAACCTTTGCAAATACTCGGCTCTAGAGTAGTGCCGCTTGGTGCCGAACACTCCTTAGTTGTTATACCCTTAACGGCGATTCCATATTCTTGAGCCTTGACCAAACGTTCGCATGCGTCGAAAGACGCTAGAGAAATCAACTTCGCACCGTAGCTATGGCCGACCGTGTGTAACTTATAACTTTCATGAAATCGGCGGCGAATTAAATAATCCAAGATTGCGGACAAGCTAATTCGCGGACCATGCATCCCTGGCTCGTCGATACCAAAAGCTTCGCTGTATGAGTTAAAGATCCCGTCCTGCACCTGCTCTCTAGTCGTAAGTAAAGATAAGTATTTTGAACGCTCACCTTGCAAGCCGAAATAGTCCTGAAGATCCACTGATTTCGCACTGGCTCGCAATTTTCTTTCTTCTGTGATAAGTCTTCCTATCGCGATCTCAGATGCATTTTGGGTTTCTCCCCAACCGGTCGCGACCTGAAAAAGTGTATCCCCGACAGCGGCAGGCAGTTCAACGACACCGGGAAGATCGAACGGGTACATTGAGTTCAGCCAGTTCGTTAGGGGTCGGGATGCGGAATCCCATACAACAAAAATTACATAAGGATTAAAGGCGCGATCCACTGACTGAATCTGTTGAAAACGTCGAGTTATAGTCTCCAGGTACGCTTGCCACAGAGTGAACGACTCTGCATGGGTAAAGTTCCATCCGTGGCTTATCACATAGATGTCCGATATCGGTTTTCCGGTTTTCTTCGCAAAACTTAATCCGAGCTCAAGCCGGGGTATTGGTGAATAGATCAGGTCATTAGCCTTATTATAAATGGCGTACGAATGCTTTAATCCCGCATCGCTTTGATGGGGATTGATGGTCATGGATTGGCACCCGGTGAACAGGATTGTGAGCAAACAGAAGATCGTATAGCGCATATTCTAGACTCCTATGTCGATGGACAATTGATAAACGCCACGCCTTGATTGTGCTGCTCTCACAAATAATTTGTCCTGGCTTTTGGGGCGTGAGTTTTGTCTATTTTCAGTCCAGGCTCAATGTCATTCAGTTAAGGAATCATATTATTCGGGACCGTTGGTCCGGATGGCCGAGACTCTTCCCGCATGAGCGAGGATCCCCTCTGTGCGGGACGCTTGTGCGGAGAGGTCACGCTTCAGCGTGGTATTTCTTTACCAGGAACTTAAGAACCACGCCCCGCGACTGCGTGGGCGCAAACTCCAACATGCGCCTTGAACGTGTCCCGTTTCCTTAACTTAATGACATTGAGTCCAGGCTGACACTGTATAAGGAGAAGTCTTTTAACTAACCACGCAAGAGATATCGAACGATATTTCGAAAACTCGAACGCGTTCGGTATAGATGCAGCCGATACTCATCTGCCGCGTGACTGCCCGCCTTTGCGGCCGCCGCCGTATCCGCCGCCACCACCGCGACCTCCATGACCGCCGCCAAATCCACCGCGTCCGCCCGCGTGGCCACCACTACGTCCACCGCCGAATCCACCACCACCGAATCCGCCGCCACCGCGGTTGTCGGGACGAGAACGGGCCTCATTCACAGTAAGTTCCCGTCCTTTCAGTTCCTTACCATTTAGCGTATCAATCGCTGCCTGCGCCTCCGTTTTTGAGGGCATCTCTACGAATCCGAATCCTTTTGATTGACCAGTGTGCTTATCTGCTATAATCGTGATGGAATCGATCTTGCCAAAATCTTCCAGTGCCAATCGTAAATCGTCTTCTGTAACCTCGTATGACAAATTTCCTACATAGAGCTTCATTCTAGTTCCCCTTTTTAGTCCAATTTATTGATTTTCGAGAATAAGTGACATTGAGCTCACACCAGTCTAGCTGAAGTCAAAAAACTGCTAAGTTGCGGACATCGGGTTCTTGCGCCTGATATTCTTGAGATCAGCGACGTAGAGCCAATAGCTGGCACGTTTTGACTTCTCGTGTACTTTCGCTGGAACCGTGTTAACCTTGAAACCTTCTTTCCGCAACCGAGCCTCAAAATTCTCGTCCTGCGTTGCAGACCAAAACACAGCGCGACCACGTGTTTTCAGGGCCGATTGAATGGAGCGAATTCCCGAAGTCGAATATAAGGCAGAATTTTTTCGGGCCACCATCGCGATAGGACCGTTGTCGATGTCCAATAATATAGCGTCGTACGTTTTCGGTTCAGCGTTCTGGATTACCCGCGCCACGTCTGCCGTTCGGATCTCTACCCGTTGATCTTCAAGCAAAGCGCCGTTTAACTGCTTCAAATATTCTCGATTCCATTTTATCACGTCCGGTATCAGCTCGACCACTTCTACTATCGCTTCACAATCGACCGACTCCAATACGCTTCGAAGTGTAAACCCAAGTCCGAGCCCTCCGATCAGGACGCGAGCAGCCACCCCTTGTTCCAGTTGATCAACACCAAGTTTTCCGAGCTGTTTCTCCGAGGCACTCGCCTTTGAACGCATCAACCCCTGACCGTTAAGGGTTATCAAAAACTCCCCATCATGTTCGTAGAGAGCAAGAGTCCCGCCACCCCGTGTTTTCGTCTCCGCTAGCTTGATTTGTGGTTTCATTTCAGCCCCCTCGGGCACATTTCCCTTTATAAAATCAGATTCACACTTCTGCACCCAAAATAGGCGGACATTCTGTATTCGTGTTATTCTCTAAAAACACTTAACCGAGTTCAGCAAGTTCTGAGTTGACCCTCGAAATCTGAGTTCGCACGTCCTGTATTTCCTGACGCCAGTAATTTAGCGTGCCCCATTCCGGATTCGCGTGCAAAAAACCGCCATCACCGATTTGACGCGCGCACCATGCGCAAAAATGAATATAACGCATTCCGCGAAGGACCTCGATCAACTTCAGCTGGGAATCCGGAAACTCGAGGAACGTCTCGTAGCCTTCCGCGAAAAGATTAATCTCCCTGCGCACTTCGCTACTGCTTCCCGGAAGCAACATCCAAAGATCCTGAATCGCCGGGCCCATCGCCATATCATCGAAGTCAATCATAAAGAAAAACTCCCCTGGCCGGTAAATTAGATTTGCCAAATGAAAGTCGCCGTGAATACGCTGAAGCGGGACCTCTTCGAACAGTGGTTTCGCCAGTTCAATAAATTGCCGCGCGACCTCCTGGTACTCCTCGTCCAATGAATCCGTAAGGAAATTCCCTTCGAGAATATAATTGACATGTTCTTCGGTCACGATACCTGGACTCCAGGTAACCCGGGAAATAGCCGCCCGCGTCGCGCCGATTTGATGAACGCGCCCAACCATCCTCCCGACCTCAATCCAATCGTCGTCGAGTATCTCGTCGCAAGTCCGGCCGCCCTTTTTGGGAAAAAGGGCAAAATGCATCTTCTCCTCAAGACCGAGTGTGGAGCCGTCGCGCAGGACTCGTGGTGCGATGATCGGAATTTCGGCTTCCGAAAGTTCACGCAAAAAGTCATGTTCTTCCTGTAATGCCTCTCGCGTCCATCGCCCTGGTCGGTAGAACTTGGCAACAATGCTCTCTCCGGCGGCCGTTTGTAATTCGTAAACCCGGTTAATGTAACTTGTGTACGGACGGCAGACGGCACTCATGCGCTGACCGCTCGCGTCCTCTGCGACGCGGAGGATTGTCGCGGGATCCAGCGAATAAAAGTCAGAATCTTCTTTTTCAAAGTCCATAAATATTGTGGTATCCTTCTTATATACTGCAAGCAGTACAATTTTTCGACGACTCAATCGTGGTAGCGTATGGGATTCCGAGCAATATTTCTCTCCGTATTCTCGGAGACCGCTCGTGCGGACCGCATAAGCGAGGGTCTCGGGTAATCCGGACGAAAACTCGCTGACGAATTATGATACCGACAGCGAAGGAACTATTGACGTCAGAGATAGTTCCAGTAGATTCGTGACTGAGGGAAGGACTGCAAGCAGTCCATTTTTCAGAAAACGCACTTGAACATGATCGGTAAAAATTATACACAAGGAATCATAATTTTCGTCTTATGCCATATTCACAACTAAATTTAAAAGAAGCGGCTGCCTATCTTCATCTGAGTACTGATCAAATGGAGAAACTGGCGCGTGACGAGAATTTATCGGATAAATTCGTTAAAGATCAGCCGGTGTTTTCAAGGCGGGTCCTCCATGATTGGTTAAGCCAGAAATTGGTTGGCAGTAAAGCCGAGTCAATCGATCGCTTCGATAGCGCGGTAATCAACCTCGAAGAAATGTCGATCGAACGGGAAATATTGTTTCTCAGCCAATTCCTGACTCCATTCACCATCAATCCAATGCTTGAAGCGAAAACGAAAAGCAGCGTTCTCCGGGAGCTGGTTAAACTCGCTGCGAAAAGTGAGTTACTAACCGATGAAGCCGAGTTGCTGCAGCTGGTCGGCGAACGCGAGGCCCTATGCTCGACGGGTCTCGGTCGCGGCGTCGCGATGCCACACAGTCGAAATCACTCGGATTACTTGATCCTCGACTCGTTTCTCGTTATCGCACGGATACCCGGAGGAATCCCATTCGGATCACCGGACGGAGAGCTGGTCGATTTATTTCTTATGCCGTGCGCGAATAATGACCGTCTCCACCTGCATATGATCGCGCGCATCGCGCTTCTCCTGCATAAAACTGACCTGGCGAATGAGTTACGCGACTGCGCGACTGCTGAAGAAATGGCGGACACTGTCGAAGATATCGAAAGGGTCTTTACGGAAGACAACGAAAAATAGGGTGCCTGCAGCCGGATTTTCGAATCGCGCAGAATTGACCGCGTAAAATCTTCGAGAACTCGTTAGATATGACCTGCGAACATGGAAAGATCAGCTAAGAAAAGAAAGCGTAGACCTAATACTTCCGACGCGCGATTACTGTTTGTATCGATTATTGGACTCGCTTTACTATTCGTTTTTTTGATTAATTTGCCGATAGCGCAAAACCTGCTCCTGGCAGTTGATAAATTTACGGCATTCACATTTTCTACATTGACTAACGCTTTCGGTTACGAGTCCCAATTGAGTGACATATTGGTGCGAATCCAGGCTGACAATACGACAAGGTCCGTGGTCATTGGTTACGGTTGTGACGGAGTGCTGGCTTATCTGATTTTGCTTAGCGCAATCTTGCCTTTTCCTTGCCGAAAGTGGTATAAGGTCATCGGCGCACTCGTAGGCATGGTATTTGTTTTCATCATAAACCAAATTCGTTTGGCCGGGCTTACGGTCGTTCTGTTCAAATTGAAGGACTTGTCAGATTTTGAGTTGTACCACGTTGGGTACGGGCAGGTATATGCGATTGTAATGGTCTTCCTGTTTTGGTCTCTATGGGCATCTCAAGTCGTAAAACGAGGGCGACGCTCAGGAGATAAAATGCCGCGCGCGGCAGCCGCCGGCGAATAAATCTATACCGCAAACGGTATAATTTTTGGTCCGTATGGACGGACTCCGCTCGTGTGGAGAAGACTTTTAACCTGTCACCTAAGGGATTCCGAACGATATAGACTGCAAGCAGTCGAATTTTCGATCCCGCATGCGGAATCACGGTAGGCAAATATTTTAGAAAACTTGTCGGCGTGTGTCGCGTTGCGACGACGTCGCTCACGCGAAAACCTGACTGGAGTTGGTATATTTTTATCCGGTATTCTGCTGGACAGCAGAACGGGGAATTAAACCCACTGGTGGGATTAACCCACTGCTCAACCGAGCACGCATGACCAAATCGACCGATATGACCTATGACGTCGATAGCATCCTGTCGTCAAACTTTCCTTCTCGACGGCAGTTCTTAATCGGGTTGTTCAAAGTACTTGCAGGGGTCGTGTCGCTACTCCTGGTGTGGACACAGACACCGATCGGAGACGCTGTTGTCGGATGTTTCAAGTCGACGAGCCGCGCCACGACCCGATTATTGGAGGAAGAAAAATCGACCGTTAAGGCATCCAATGTACGCAATGAGTTCGGTGTGTTGGTTGAGCGGAGGGAAGTACATGTTGTGCGGGACAATATTGAAGCGGAATTGAACCCCTGTTACTACTTGACAGTTTTTATCCCCGCGGTAATCGCTTTACTATTCCCCACGATATCACTAACGATAACTGCGATTCGAGTAGGGCTGGGAACGGTCTTTATGGCCCTCTACCTTTACGGTGCGACGGTAATTTTTTCGTACCTGCAGTTTCACCGCCTGTTGCCGGAGTCATTCATGGCGGGCGTTCTCTTATCGCTTTCCTTCATCGTCATGCCAATAGCAAGCCTTGGCGGGGCTGTAATGTCCTACGGCTACTGGTGTCGACGCCGCGATAGGATTTCTGAGCCCTTCAGCAGCAAGAAAAAATCCGCGAGAACTAAACGGTAGCTTCGGTCCAGCGGTTAAGAGATCTGCTTCTCTTGCGCGGATTTACGCGTTTGTTCCGTTACCAATTGCTGCAAATGCTCGAATGACTTAAGGTTTGATGAGCCTTCAATGGCCTTTACGGCGATATCCTGAACCTGACTCGATGCTTTGTCCGCCTGTTCAGAAAGTATGGATAGACGTTTGTTTTGCTCGGAAATCGCTTGTTCCAGGGATTCAATTCGTGCCTTGAATACATTGCGCTCACCCTCGAATTCCTTGGTCGACAAGTCTTCCCGATTTTTTGTTTCCTGTTTGATTCTCTCTGTTACTTCCTTGACGGCTTTGGTTACTTCTGTTTCAAGCGCCTTCGGAAATGTCTCGGCCTTCGCTCGCAGTTCTTCCAGTTCGCTTTCCCGATCGTTTAGGGTCTTTTCGCGCTCGGCAAACTCGACTTCTAATTGGTTTCGTTTCTCTTCGATTTCTCTTTCCAGCTTTGCTTTCTCGTCGTCAAACTTGTCTTTTGCAAGCTGACGTTCCCGATTATACGTATACTCGTATTCTTCTTTTTCCTTTTTCCAATTCTCTCGAGTTGTTTCTATCTGTCGCCCCAGCTCTTCTGTACGCGAATTTAATTCCTGTTCCAGCGCGTCTTTTCTGGAAACCATTTCCGTTTCGAATTCGGCACACTTCTGATTCTGTGCTTCGAGCAGAGCGGCCAGACTTTGAGCGGACTTCTGAATCTCATATATCTCGTGAAGCTCATCCTCTTTTTCCTGAATCGCCCTTTTTATTTGAACATACTTGTTGATCTCCTGCTCCATTCGGTCTGACAATTCGCTCAGTAATCTGGCCGCTTCACCCTTTATTGAAGTCGCATTTTTCATGATGCTGTCCATGGAAAGCGAGTCCGCAATATTAACCGCTTGGAGGGCCTCTTTTTCCCTGACTTTCTCTTCAGGGCGCAATTCGGATTCCCGCTGTGCTTCGATCTGCTTTACTAAATCGCCGTAAGCGTCCAGAAGTTGTTGTTTAGTGTTCGAACTTGACACCTTTTTTGGTTGAACTTTTTTTTCAGCCATGGTACATATCCCTTTTATATACCGAACGTCTTCATCCCGCATGCAGGATGAAAAATCGTTCGGAGTCTCTTACACAATCATTTTGAAGTCGTCTCTCCGCATTCTCGGAGTCCGCTTATGCCGCCGGCACAAGCGGACTCCGAGAATGCGGAGAGAAATATCGTTCGAAATCTTATTCGCGGTGAGATTCAGGTCGTTCAAAACCTCAACTGCTTGCAGTTTATTTCGTGTTCGATCAACAAAAACCTCTAACGCGGATTCATTAATAAGAAATTAGTGCTCTACCTTCCTTATTTAAACCCAGAAATAGCGAATCTTGAAAGCTGAGCAAGTCCCTGTTTATTCTCGCATGAGTCATAACAGATATTATATTGCCGAATGATTCATTTTTCAGGAAATACCGTCACCGTCGATTACCCAAGATCAATTTCCATTTTCATGAACTCACGGTCGACAATAAGGCCGTTGTCCTTTTGGAAATTGGGGCTGCTTTTCGGCATCCGGTGCAGTTCAAGAATACAGAGTACATCCGTATCGGTTCGTATAAGAAGAAACTCAAAGATTTCCCCGAGAATGAGCGCGAACTATGGCGTGTATTCGATAAAACGCCATTCGAACAGGAGATTGCCGCAGAAAACGTGAGCTCCGATGAGTTCCTCCGCCTATTGGACTATCCCAGCTTTTTCGATCTTCTACAATTACCATTACCGGAATCGCGAGAAGGCATTTTGGGCGGATTGGAGGCAGAGGAAATGATCGGGCAAAGTCAAAGCGGCAATTGGAATATTACGAATCTTGGAGCCGTATTGTTCGCAAAGAAACTAGCTGACTTTCGTACATTAAACGCAAAGCAGTCCGTGTAATTTAAGCCGCTTTATGATGTCCAGATACCGCGTGTGCGCAGTGCGATTGAGGTACTTAGGCAATTTCCTTCGACGATTCACCACAGCAATAAGCCCACTTCTTGAATGGGAGGTACAATAATCGGCCGAGCAACAGAAATTTAATGATGCAGGACAATGCGAGCTGCGCGTCGCACGGGTACTGACCGTCGGGCGATTGGACGACGATGTCGCGGCACCCGCAACTCTATCGTCGCAACAACAACGGCTGGACCAGTTGGAGCAGTTGCGACGCACCACAACCGAAGGACTGGGATATGATTATCCAGAACGACTTTCGCGAGTTCTTGAAATTGCTGAAGGACGATGACGTCGAATTCGTGATTCTTGGCGGGTACGCGCGCCGGGACAACGATTCACCGAGCCCCTATCGCAAGAGCCAAATAGATAGACTGCAAGCTGTCGAATTTTCGATCCCGCATGCGGGATCACAGTAGGCAAAGATTTTATGAAACTTGTCGACAGCCTGACTGGAAGTTAGGATAGTAGCGACGGGTAACGACGGAGCACCGACTTGAATGCATCCTCGCGTAAACGAATTACATAATATCATGCCGATTGATAACATTCCTTCGGTATTACGATATGGAATATTGTCAAACAATCGAGCCTCGAAGTTACACCACCAGTCCATTGCAATGGATGAAATTCAAGACCGCCGGGATAAGATCAGAATACCGGGCGGATCAAAATTGCATCACTACGCAAACTTATATTTCGACGCGCGCAATCCGATGATGTATAAACGGAAAGAAAACGCGAGTGATCTGTGTATATTGAGAGTATCAGCGGACGTGCTTAAAATTGACGGAACAGTGATTGCGGACAGGAATGCGTCCAGTGACTATGTCCGGTTCCTGTCGCCGGATGCGTTAGAGCAACTGGACTTTGACATGATTTTTGCCGCCGACTGGAGACACTCAGACGAGATTGCATATTATAAACACCGATCAATCAAATGTGCGGAGGTCCTGATACCGGACTATATAGATGTTCATTATATAGTCGGTGCCTTTGCGGTAAACGACAAAATCGCGAGTACGTTGAGGAAGGCGGGGTTCATGTTACAAATTGACGTAAATCCATATCTTTTTTCAGTGAGTGACGGATGATTAAAGTTAAAATAGGCGATTTATTCGAAAGTCAGGCAACGACGCTTGTTAATACGGTGAACTGCGTCGGAGTGATGGGGAAAGGAATTGCCCAGGAATTCAAAAAACGATTCCCGGAAATGTTTAGTGATTACGCGCAACGATGCAATCTAAACCGTGTTGTTCCTGGTGTTCCCTATTTATACACAGACCTTCTTGGAACATCAATTATAAATTTTCCAACCAAGAAACATTGGCGATCACCGTCACGCATCAGCGACATAATTCATGGGCTTGATGTTTTTCTGAATGAATATGAAAAATGGAATATCGACTCGGTCGCATTCCCACCACTGGGTTGTGGAAATGGCGGACTTGAGTGGAGCTTGGTAGGTCCAATTATATACCAAAAATTGTCCGCTGAGAATATCTCTGTTGATTTATTCGCCCCGTATGGAACCCCTAAAAAACAACTCTCAATTGATTTTCTTGAACAACCGGTGGATCGAGACGATTCAGTTAAGGGGCATACTCAACGGAAATTCAATGTCGCATGGGTCGCCTTACTAAACGTCATAGATGAACTCCAGAAGCAACCCTATGCCAATCCAGTAGGACGAACGATTTTTCAAAAAATCTGCTATGTAATGACTGAATTGGGGCTGGAAACCGGATTCGAATTTAGGCAAGGAAGCTATGGACCTTTTTCGCCAGAGGTTCAGGATACATTGAGTGTCTTTGCCAATATGAATCTCGTACAGGAACAACAGTTGGGACGAATGACCGCACTTAAAATCGGACCCGAATACAAGACTATATTAACTCAATATGCTAATCAGCTATCCCAATATAATGACAAAGTAAGGAAGACCGTGGATTTATTCAGTCGCGTAAAAAGTACAAAGCAGGCGGAAGAGGTAACGACGGTTCTTTATGCTGCACGCACGTTAAAAACTGAAGAAAACAAAAATTCCGTTACTGAGCAGGATATTTTCGATTTTATTATCGACTGGAAGAAAACATGGACAGGTCAGGAGAAGCGAAACTCTATCGTAAAAGCGATTCGTAATCTTGAAGTGCTTGGATGGTTACGACTGAAGTACAGCGAATCTCTACCACAGCCTGAATGACTTCATCCATACTCCATTGTCTGCGAACGTCAATGCGCCCAAGGATAAACTTTTTTTTCGGTGGAACTGGGTTGTGGATTTAGACAGACGATCGAAGTCAGATCAGTTCGGGAAGGATAAGGAAGAGTGGTAGCGGGTCAGGGATTCGAACCCCGGACACGTGGATTATGATTCCACTGCTCTAACCAACTGAGCTAACCCGCCGAACACGTGTAACGTGGCGTGTATTGCGTGGTGCGTTTGACGATCACGGATAAGCGTTGCGATATAAATAACAAGAATTCGCCTGAACGATACGCGAGGGGATAATCCAAGTGTCGGCTGAAATATCATCGGGAAAGTTATATCCGCAAGTAAGCGCGGTCGTCCCGTTAACGTCTTAACTTTAGCCGCTTTATGATGTCCAGATACCGCGTGTGCGCAGTGCGATCGAGGTACTTAAGCAATTTCCGTCGGCGATTCACTAACGCTATAAGCCCACGTCTTGAGTGGTGATCTTTCGGATGCTCCTTAAGATGTTCCGTAAGTTCCTTGATCCTCGCAGTAAGTACCGCGATTTGGACATCCGAAGATCCGGTATCCTTATCATTGACACCGTGCTTCTTGATAATCTTCGTTTTTGCTGACTTCTCCATATAACTCTTCTCAGGGGTTCTCTTTGACTTCTCTTATAGATTAAAATAGGAAACTTTCGAATATAAGTACAACGGCCCAGTTGTCAATAGCTTGCCGAAGAGAAAAGTCGCAGGCGATCCGTATCCGGACGTATTATCCGTAAGGACGCGCTATTCATTGCTGAATTCTATCAGCGCTTCGAGTTTACGCATGGCGTTTCCGGAAGCGATTGACTCGCGGGCTGCTTCGACGGCCTGCGAAAAGTCCGTGTCGGCACCGGCAATATATATCGCGGCGGCACCGTTGAGTACCGCGATCTCTTGTCTGGCGCCGCCCCGATTCTTAAGTATCTCGCGCAGTAAATGCGCGTTTTCCCGGGCATCGCCGCCTTTGATCACCTCGGGTGATTGGTAGCTTCCTATGTACGGTAGCGGGTCGAATTCATATGTTTCAACTTCTCCGTTGCGCAACTCGGAGATCTGGGTTTTGTCAGTCACTGTAATTTCGTCTAAATGATCAAGACCGTGAACAATCAAGGCGCGTTCACACCCCAGTTTATTTAGGACTTCAGCGAATCGCGACGTCAGATTTTGATCGAACACACCCAGGACATGGCGCTTCGCACCAGCCGGGTTAGTTAGCGGTCCGAGCATATTGAACATCGTTCGAATCCCCAATTCCCGTCGCGGCCCGACCGCAAATTTCATGGCGGGATGTAAAGACGGTGCGAATAAGAATCCAATACCGATTGCCCGAATGGATTCACTTACTTTCGCAGGGTCGATATTAATGTTTACGCCAAGTTCGGCTAATACATCCGCGCTTCCACATTTACTGGAAACCGATCGATTCCCGTGTTTCGCTATCGGGACTCCCGCGCCAGCTGCTATAAACGCAGCCACAGTTGAGATATTAAATGTATTCGCACCGTCACCGCCGGTGCCGCAGGTGTCGACGATCGGTATAGCACCCGCGTCAATTGACGTTGCGTGCTTCCGCATGATCCGTGCTGCCGCTGTTATTTCATCCGTACTTTCTCCCTTCATTCGAAGCGCGACCAATAATGCACCGACCTGTGCCTGCGTGAGTTCACCCGTCATCAGCTGATTCATGATCGATTCCATCTCAGCTTGATCTAGATCATTGCGCTTGGTTAACTTTTCGAGAATTTCTGAGAACATGGGAATGGATTTTCGATTGACGATTTTCGATTGACGATTGAGGCTGCAAGAATTTTAGAAATCGCAATGTCGTTCTGTGTCAGTTGGCCGGTACTGCCGCACCGCGGGCTGAGGCGATAAAATTCTTAACTTTCGTATGGTTCTTGATCCCTTTACTTTCTTCAACGCCTGATGATACATCGACTCCATACGGTTTTACGGTTCGAATGACGTCGGCAACGTTACCAGAATTCAAACCACCTGCTAGAAACACCGGTCTCACCTCGGCTGCTTGCCGAGCTAAATCCAGATCCCCAAGCTTTCCAGTTCCACCGTAGGTGTCGCCGGGTGTGTCAATCATCATAGTGCAACCGGGGAATTGACTAAGTTTTTCCAAGTCCACGGTCGTTTCAAGTGAAACGGCCTTTATCACGTTGTCGAACCTTAAGTCGGCGACCTGGTCAGGGGATTCAGCGCCGTGCAGCTGCAATACATGTAGCCGACAGAAGAGAGCGATCTCGAGCATATCCTCATTTGGTTCATTGACGAATACCCCGACATTCTTCGCCTCCGATGGCAACTTCATAATGATTTCACGAACTTTCGCCGGCGTAACGTACCGCGGCGACCCGATATGGAATATATACCCCAATAAATCGGCCCCGTTCTCAACCGCGAACACTGCATCACTTAAATTGGTAATACCGCAGATCTTTACTTTCATGGCGACAGTGATAGTTGCTGAGTTGCTGGGTTGCTGGGTTGCTGGGTTGCTGAATAATAATCTACTTTACGTTTATCTAATCCGAGCCTGATCTATGCATCAATTTCGTTACGAGAGCTTTTAGCTGGCCTGAGATCCGTGAGTTACGAAGGTTGTACGGCTGAAGAAATATTGAAATATTTTAAGGTCGTACGTTCTTTGTAACTCATTTATATTAGGCCTGATACATGCTCGCAGTAGAAACTTTATGCATAGATGAGGCTAGCCTGAAAAATCAGATCATTTCGATAAAATTCTCCATAATTTTCCCGCCGTCCGGGGTCAATACCGATTCCGGGTGGAACTGTACGCCAACTGTCGGGTGATCTACATGCCGAACCCCCATGATCTCTCCGTCATCGGCGTGGGCGATCACTTTCAGACATTCGGGAAATCGATCGCGATCCCCGACTAACGAATGGTAGCGACCCGCTTCGAACGGGTTCGAGATGTTCTTGAATATCGGATCTCCATCATGTGTAATCTGCGATGTCTTACCATGCATGATTCGCTTCGCGTGGATAATAAAGCCTCCGAACACCTGGATAATAGACTGATGCCCGAGACACACGCCGAGTACGGGGATTTTACCGGAGAAGGCTCGAATCGTGTCGATGCTTATACCGGCTTGATCAGGGGTACAAGGTCCGGGCGAAATAATCAACGCGGACGGCTTTTTATTCTCGATTTCGTCCACGGTTATCGTATCATTTCTGAACACATCGATTTCAACGCCCAACTTACCCATCTCTTGAACGAGATTGTAGGTAAACGAATCGTAATTGTCTATCATTATTATCATGTTGCTGTCGTCTCTTTCGATATAAACGCTGAGTCTCGCGGCTCCGTTCGAATTTCCGGATAAAACAAGGGGTACAACGATAACTTTTCGCGTGACGATATTTTGATAACACCAGTGCGATCAGCGTAAGGGCGTCAGCGGAGTTTTGACTCGTTCTCCGCGAGTTCAAGCGCGCGCCGCATACCGTTACTTTTGTGTATCGTCTCCTGATACTCGTTTTCAGGCTGGCTATCATAAACGATTCCGGCACCCGCTGTCACTGTTGCCTTATTTCCGTTTAAGATAACTGTTCTGATCGTTATCGCCATATCCATGACCTCTCCGCCATAGGCGATGTACCCGAGAGCCCCGCCGTAGGGCCCGCGCGGAATCGGTTCAAGCTCGTTGATAATCTCCATCGCCCTGACTTTGGGCGCACCCGACAGAGTCCCTGCCGGGAATGACGCTTTAAGTACGTCAATTGCGTCTAACCCTGAATTTATCCGACCTTCAACTTGCGATACCAAATGCATGACGTGCGAATATTTCTCGACAGTCATATATTCGACCACATCCACAGAGCCGATCTCCGCAACCCGACCGAGATCGTTTCTCGCCAAGTCAACGAGCATCACATGTTCCGCCCTCTCCTTGGCGTCGGCGAGAAGGTCGGCGGCGAGCTCTCGGTCTTGTTGCGCGTCAATGCCGCGTGGTCGGGTGCCGGCAATCGGCCGGATTTCAGCACGATCGTGTGTCACCCGCACCATTACCTCGGGCGATGAACCCGCGATTGCGCGAGTAGAGTCCAGTTTTAGAAAGTACAAATACGGTGACGGATTAACATACCGCAGAGCACGGTAAACGTCGAAAGCGGCGGCGCTAATCTTCGCAGTAAAATGCTGCGCGAGAACTACTTGAATTATATCTCCATCACAAATATAGCGTTTCGCCTTGCGGACCATCTCTCGATATTCTGCAGGTGTCATATTGGAAGACAAGTCCACGCGGCTTTCGCCATCCGGTTCAGCGAATGATTCTTGCGTTCGATCGACGTCACCTGTCTCACTCCCGGTGGTTACGAGTCTCTCCAATTCTTCGAGTGATGATTTCCCATTTCGGTAAGCATCTGCTGGGCTCGGATAGTCGCCGATATGTGAACAGTAGATTAGCTTCACGGTTTTCTTTAAGTTATCGAACACCGCGAGTTGATCGGCAACCATAAAATGGGCATCCGGGAAAACGCCATCTCCGGGCATCACCTCACCGCACCGCTCGAAAAAGCGGACGGCCTCGAACGAGAGATAGCCAACCAGCCCACCGTAAAATCGCGGTAACCCCGGGACTGATGCGACTTTTGAACTGCGCAGATATTGTTGTAACACGTCGATCGGGTTGCCGCTTAGTTCCTGACGTTCCTGGTTCGCGACGAGGTAAGCCTTCCCGCCTTCGATTATGAACTCCTTCGCGATATTCAGTCCAAGAATCGAAAATCTTCCCCAGCTCTCACCGCCTTCGACGCTTTCTAACAGAAAAAATCGTTCTTGCTCGCTGAATCTCGCCGCGAGGGAGATCGAAGTTTCACGGTCTGCGGGAATCTCTTTCGTTAACGGGATTACATTGCAATCCGTCGCTAATTCGGTGAATTGTTGTAGGGAAATCATAGTTGGTTCGATTTAGTAAGTTGGGCGACTGACAGGTTATCAGCGGGGCAATTCGATTTTGAATTCAGTCGCCAAAGATCTCATTTTCTTCCGGAGCTCCGGTCTTCGGTGCTCAATAATTTGTCCCATTAAATGATATACTTTCTGCGATGCCCAGCGATGCGCCAATTCCGGTCCGCCAGCCGCGGCAGATTCTAGGTCAAGCCGTGTTATTAACTCCTCGGTTTTATGCTTTTTGCTTCGGCCGACCACACGCAGAGCTATCTCGCGGGTTCCCGCATTGGCTTTCCCATACACGTATAAAGGGCGGTTTCTAAAGAGATGCGGCAGGTTCTTGGGAAATATTTCCGGGGCACCAGTACCGCTGATATTGCACGATAAGTCCACTACGAGAACCTCGCGTAACCCCTGTATCAATTGTAACAGTTCCTGATGTGACTTCTCAATTTTCTTCGCGTGAACGCTAAATCCGCGATTCGTGTAAGATAGAAAATCCATTAGAAACCTATTCGATTCTTCCCCGGCGCTAAATCCGAATATCGAGCCGTTCGATAGATTGTCTTTCATCACCTTGCGTATGAGTTCGTTGTCCTCGAGCTTAACACCTGTAGTGGTATTTCCATCACTTATGAGAAAGATCAAATATGGCCGTAAGCGGTTCTTTCTAGTGGCTTTAACGAATGGCGCCAAGCTTGAATACAAATCCGTTTTTCCTGAAGACTTGAGATCGTTTACGAATTCGTCGGCCAACTGCAAATTGAATTCTGATCGCGGAGTCAAACTCGGAAATAAAGGGCTGGCGCGATCTCGAAAAGCAACGACATTGTAGTTGTCACCGGCGGCTAAATATTTCATTGCCAGTCTCAGGCCCTTCCGAAATTCGCGTAGCTTCTCGAAGGCTATACTATTGGATGAATCGACAAGAAACAATACGTCCTTCGGAATCGGCTCGATCGACGCGGCAGATTCGTTCGGCAATATCTCTACTTGAAAATATATCGTCCCGCGATCTTCATCGCGATAGACACGGATTGAGGTATCCAAGGCAGAATCCAACGACTTGATTTTTCGTGGCACCTCCGCGGTTTTGACAACCTCCGGGGAGACTTCAGGAAAAGTCGGAAGCCTGTTTTCAAACGCTGGAGACGCGCCGCTGGGTTTGGGTAATATATCGCGTTGGCTTCTGCGCCGAGGCGCAGTGTTTGTCTTCGAATCGATTCGTCGGTATGCTCCTGTCACATCCCCATTGATAATCGACGTCGGTGGCAATTCTGTTCTCCCAGGAATACGTTTTATCTTCGGAATCCTTCGCCGTTGGGCTTCGAGGCGTTCTTTCGATAAAGTATCTCCGTCTATTTTCAGGATGTCGGCGGGGTGCGATGACGGACGTTGCAGCGGTACGGTGTCACGCGAAAGCTGTTCAGCCGTTTTCCGAGTCAGCTTTGCGGAACCAGGATCAAACATTGGAGCGGGAGTCCGGGATACTGATTCTCTCGTTAGAAAACGGTCGAGGATCTCCTCGGTCTCCACCATGATCTCTCGGTTTAACTGCCGCGAATTATCGGCGTTTTCGTGTGTTAAATCAGCAAGGTCGATTGACTTAACCTGAATATTCCGCTGATCAGCCGCGGGGCTTCCGTAAAACGATCTAAATCTAATCCGCGCGGCTGCCTGCCACAGGAGCATATGAATCATAATAGTGATGAGTAGCGATGCCCCAACGTAAACCCATTTTCGATCGCGATCATTCATTCTAATACCTTCTTACTCAAGTGACACGGTTTGCAGTAGTCTCGGGCGGGCACGCAGACAGTGTCGTTTTTGGCCGACTTAGCAGTATTTTTAGTCGCGCACGAGAATCCAAAACAATATATACCGAACGCCTTGGAGTTTTCGAAATTCCAAACTTCAAGCGGTATGGTAATTGTACACGCTCGAACCTTTCGCGGGCGAGCTGGAGCAGATACAGTACGTAACACAAAACCCGCAAGCCTGACAAGTATACAACAAGCAGTACAATTTTCGGTCCGGATTAACCGAGACTCTCGCTTATACGGAGATGACTTCAAACCAAGTACGCAAGAAATATCGAACGATTTTTCGAAAACTCTAAGGCGTTCGGTATACCATACAACATGATCAACAGAATTGATAAGAACCTAGACCCGGTCACCGCAGAAGAAAAGGCGGCCCACAAAATCGTGAAGATTTTGAAGGATCGCGAATTCGACGCATATATTGTCGGGGGCGCGGTGCGCGATCGGCTACTTGATCTCGACCCAAAGGAAGTCGATGTGACTACAAATGCGACTCCGGAGAGTGTTCAGGAAGTCTTTCCGCGGACATACGCTGTCGGGGCTAAATTCGGGGTTATTGTCGTCCTCATTGACGAGGTGCAAATAGAAGTAGCGACATTTAGAGAGGATCGCGACTACACTGACGGGCGACATCCTGATACGGTGGTTTTCTCCGATGCTGAGCATGACGCGAACCGGCGTGACCTGACGATTAACGCGCTATTATATGATCCGATCGAACGTGTGATAATCGATTATGTAGAGGGACTTCGGGATCTGGATCACGGTTGTATACGCGCGATTGGCGACCCCGATGTCCGTTTTAGAGAAGACTATTTACGCACGCTCCGAGCAATTCGGTTCGCGGCAAGATTCGGTTTCACACTCGATAATTCGACTCGTCTGGCAATTGAGCGGAATGCTCCTGAAGTCAACAAAGTAAGTGCGGAAAGAATATTCGAGGAATTGACGAAGATCCTCACGGGTCCCGCACCGGATATCGCGTTTCGCTTGCTGGATACGTGCGGACTGCTGAGGGAGGTCCTCCCGGAAATACAGCGAATGAAAGGTGTTCAGCAGCCCGCAGAATTTCATCCGGAAGGCGACGTCTGGGAGCACACGCTGCTTGTTCTCAAGACAATGGATCACCCGAATCCGAAACTTGCATGGAGCGCGTTGCTGCATGATGTGGGGAAACCACCGACATTCTGTATAAACGACCGGGGCCGGGAATCGTTTCCACTACATGCAAAGATCGGTGCCGAGCTGAGTGTAGAGATTCTAAGAAGATTCAAATGCTCTCGGGAGCATATCGAAGCTGTTCGTGACGCTGTTTATTACCACATGTCTTTCGCGGAAGTTAAGAAAATGCGGCGATCGACGTTACGGCGGCTTCTAGCCCGGGAAACATTTGAAATGGAACTGGAGTTACATCGTATCGACTGTTTATCCTGTCACGAAAAACTCGGAAACTATGATTTCCTGATTAAAACGCGGGAAGAATTCGATAACGAGCCTCCGATCCCTGCACCTCTTTTGACTGGCCGCGATCTTCTGGAACGGGGAATCCCCGAAGGTCGCCGGATCGGGCTGGTATTAAAGGACGCCCTCGAACTACAACTTAACGATGATCTCACGTCGCGCGATGCTGCGCTAAGGTGGCTCGACGATCAGTTAGCGAAGGAAGAGTAACCGAGAAGAGTCGCTCGCGCTTGGTATTTGTCCTATGCACAAAGTAAAAACGTTTGTTAATATTTCGTCTGCTATGTCTGTTAACAGCATCGCGATATTTGCCAGCCGGCTGAGCGGGCTTTTGAGGGACGTATTGTTCGCCATGTATTGGGGAACCGGCAACGCGCTTGGTGCTTTTTTCTTCGCATTCACTATCCCGAACCTGTTCCGGCGAATCCTGGGTGAAGGCGCTTTGTCGGAAGCATTCATTCCGGTCTTTACGGAGAAATTGACGAAAGGCAGTCGAAAAGATGCGTTCCGGCTAGCGAGTACGGTGCTCTCACTGGCGGTAGCTGCGTTAACTGTACTTGTCGCGTTTGGGGTGGGGTTTTGCCTCTGGTTACAGCCGCTGATGACGAGCGAATTCGCACAGTTGGTCCTGAAGGTGCTTCCGATTTTACTCCCATATACTATTTTCATCTGCGTCGTCGGATTATTCAGCGGAATCCTGAACAGCCTTAACCACTTTTCTATACCCGCCTTAACCCCGATAATTCTCAATCTAGTGCTAATAGCGACAGTCGTTTGGGTTTGTCCCCGGCTTGGGCCTGACGATACACGAAGATTGCTCGGTCTGGCCATCGCTGTCCTCTTCGCTGGGGTCCTGCAGTTGATTGCGCTCCTTCCATCTCTCGCCAATTTTGAATTTCAATTCCGATTCAATCTGAATTGGCGATCGGCAGAGATTAAGGAGGTATTTCGGTTACTAATTCCAGGGGTCTTCGGTGCTTCTATAGGCCAGATAAACGTCCTATGCGACCGGTTATTCGCGGGATTCCTCGGAGGTTACGCCGTAACGTCATTGTATTACAGTGAAAGAATAATATACCTCCCTATCGGAGTATTCGGCGTCGCACTCGCGACGGCGTGTTTGCCGGAGCTATCGCGGGCTCACGCGACTGATCGGACGGAGGAGATGATTGAGTCGTTGTTCTTCGCTCTGCGCCAAATTATTTATCTGACTATACCCTGTGCCGTGTTCATAATCCTGCTGGCGCCGACGATTGTTGACTTGCTTTACCGCCGCGGGAGTTTCGACGATGCAAGCGCTGCGTATACGATCGCGGCAATATTGTTCTACGCCCCCGGGATACCTGCTTTTGCTGCGGTAAAGATAATAAGGACCGGTTTTTATAGCAGAAAAAACACAAAAACGCCTGTTCAGGTAGGATGCCTTTGCCTGATAATAAATGTCGTACTTAATGCAGTGTTAATCGGACCGCTACAACACCGGGGGCTGGCGCTCGCAACAACGATCAGTTCGTATGTGAATTTAATAGCTTTAACTGTCATCTTTGCGCAAAGCCTAAAACCCTTCCGTCTTCCGATACGAGAATTTTGTCTGTCAATATTGCGAATTCTAACAGCGATCTCAGGATCGGGATTTATAATATGGATTCTCGATAAACACGTTATATATTGTAGCGGTTACGGCATTGTCGATAAGCTTCTCGCGTTCTTCGTCCCGTGCTCCGCCGGGTTGTTAGCCTACATCGTGTTTACGCTTTCGATCGGATCGCCGGAACCCAGGGAATTCGCCGCGAGTTTAAGGAAGAAGTTCGATCGTTGATAGACCGTGGTATTTCTTCGTTTTGAAGTAAGTGTCTTTTTTAGACCGCACGCACTCGAATTTTTGACCAATAACAGGTATTATTACGCATGGGATTCGTAACGGGATTTGGTTCCGCATGCGGGACCGCGGTCATGAGTATACTGCAGGCAGTACAATTATTGAAAGCCTTCAAACTTTCCACCTAAGGGATTCCGAGCGATATTTCAAGAACTCAATGGCGCTGGGTATACAACCCGCTACATTTTCCGATTTCTACTTACTTGAGACTATGGGACTATTCACAAAAGACATTCACCCTTTGGAAGCGTACGTTCAAGGCGGGTTTCTTTGCTCGAAATGCAAAAAATTCATTGAGCTCGAAGGTTTACATCCGCTTGAAATGGGCCGCTGTCCGTATTGCGATACGCCGAACTTCATACCACAACGTATAAGCCAGTTTTGGTTATTTTACCCGCTTGGCGGCGGTGGTATGGGTGCGGTTTACAAGGCATATCATGAGGACGTCCGTGACGAGTTCTTCGCCGTAAAAGTACTCCCTCGGGAAAAAAAGACAGACCCGGAACTAATAGAGAATCTTCAGTTGGAAGCTACCACGGTCACAGCGCTTGGATCACATCCGTGCATAATTGGCGGCATTGAGACGGGTTTCGAGGATGGCGAACACTATCTCGCGACACAGTTCATTTCCGGCGAACGCCTGGACAAAAGAATCGATCGCCTCGGGAAACTGCCGGAGTTTGAAGTGGTCTCTATCGCCCTTCGCCTATTATCCGCGGAAGCGCATATTTACAACCAGGGTTTTCTCTTCCGCGATATGAAACCTGAGAACGTCATGATCACAGAGAAAAATGGTGCGTATCTTTATGACTACGGGATTTGCCTCGACGTTGAAGAGGCGCAGAATCAGGCGGGGGATTATGTTGAGGGATCGCCGTTTTACATGCCGCCTGAACGCTTGTCCGGCGGCACCGAAGGAGCATATAGCGAAATCTACAGCCTCGGGATGGTACTTTATAATACCCTCGCGGGGAAAACATACTTCTCTGCAAAAGAGTTGAAGGAATTGGCCCGCAAGTTGGTGCAATCGGTGCGGTTGTCGAATATGGACAGCAAAATGAAAGCGATCACTCCGGAGCTCGCCATGATTATTGATAAAATGATTAAACGTGATCCAGAGAAGCGGTACCAGAATTTTGCGGACGTGGAAAAGGACTTCATTATATTTTTAAATGGGCAATTTTAAATAACTAGACTGCAAGCAGTCGAATTTTCGACGATCTCTTGCCATGGTAGGCAAAGATTTTAGAGAACTTGTCGAAAACTTGACTGGAGTTAGTATATCATGGCTGATACCTACGAATTTTCCTGCCCAAACTGTTCCCAGGCACTGGAGGGGACCTACGATCATATTGGGTTAGAAACAGAATGTCCGGGATGCGGAAAGGCTTTTGTGATCCCTAACTTTCTCAATACCTCAATAATCGGTATGGAAGCAATTAAGGAGCTTCAAAACGAAGCATCCGATGAAGAGCTCGCGGAAGCCAAGAGGTCGAATACGTTCGTTTTCGAAACTTTCAGCGACACACAACTAGGCGACCTGGAACAGCTTGAGGGCAAGTTTCTTGACAAGGCGCGTAAGCTAAAGTGTAGAAACCGCTGGGAATACGCAATTGTCGCGGCGCTTTTAGACCATCGAATGGGGGATTTTCGTCAGGCCGTTAATACCGAATACGAGCAGGAACACCAAGGTAGCTGGCACCTGGGTCACGGTAAATATGATACGTTTCTGAAAAAACACTGTCACGAATACTTCGATATAATCGCCGGCCTCGCGGGTATTCTCGGAGAAAGCCTGGATGCTGCGTTAAACAGTGGGGATCTCTCCGTGATCTTCCGGTTGGCGGATGAATTCCAAGTTCTCGTCGGACGTTTAACTGAATTTCATCAGGCGAATTTCAGCGAACGAGTGCCGCACAACGTGGCGTATATACAGGTAAATGAAGCCATGATTGGTTGGGCACCGGAGATATGCGGGAGTCTGGATAAAGTTATTGTTAATTTGATGAAAAATTGTTCAAAAATGCGCGACTCATGGACTGTCACCCCTCAGATTTCTTTTGTCGGGACGTCATTACCAATACTGTTTAATGCTTCCGGGACGCTGAAGATCGGTTTCACGAAACCGCAAACCGTCCAAGCCAGTATATAGAAATATTCTTGTTATACTGCCCGCGATCTCTCTGCATAAGCCAGAGTCCAGGACATTCTGAATCGGGATTTAACAACAGTCTACTTCTTTAAATCCGCGATGATACGAGTCCCTTCTGAAACGATCAAATCGCTGATCAACCGATTCAACCGCGAAGTGTCGTTAACCGGGGTACCTTCTGCCAGCAACGCCTGATCGTAAATCAGCGCCGCGTAATCCTGTAGTTTCTTATCGTCTTTGTTGTTTTTGTACAAACGAAGGATAATACCCATTATCGGATGCTTGGGATTTAATTCAAGGATTCTCGTCGTTTTCGGCGCATCTTGGTTCATTGCGGCGAACATTCGCTCCATGTGCGGACTCATTCCGAATTCGTCAGCAACCAGACAACTAATACTATCGGTAAGGCGTGTTGATATTCTTACATCCTTTACCTGGTCGTTCAGATTTTCTTTGAGAAATTCGATAAGCTTACCAAATTTCTTTTCGTCTTTTGTTTTTCCCTTTTCATCCTTCTTCTTTTCGTCTGCATTATCGCCCGCGAAGTCCAAGTCCATATCTCCCCGGTCGATTGCTTTTAGCGGTTTTCCGTCATACTCACTCAAGCTCTGAACGGCCCATTCATCGACAGGATCCGTCATATACAGGACCTCGACGTCCTTCGATTTAAATATTTCCAGGTGCGGCGAGCTCGTGACTGCGTCCCGACTGTCTCCCGCGAGATAATAAATTTCCTTTTGCCCGTCTTTCTGACGCGATACGTAGTCTCGAAGCGAAGTAAATTCGCCGGGTTCAGTTTTCGAGCTTTCGAACATGATCAAATCCTGCAATTTTTCTTTGTTCGCGAAATCAAAGTGTACCCCTTCCTTGAGAACTCGGCCGAATTCCCGATAGAATTTTAGATATTCATCAGGTTTCTTGGTCTTCAGCTCCTTGAGAGTTTTTAGAATCTTCCCGACAAGACTCTTTTGAATCTTATTAATTACCGCATTCTCCTGTAGGATTTCGCGCGAAATATTGAGCGATAAGTCGTTAGATTCGACGACACCTTTAACGAATCTTAGATATTCCGGTAACAGATCCTTGCAATCGTCCATTATGAAGACGCGTTTGACGTATAGTTGAATCCCCTTGCGATCATCGCGCGTGTGGAAAAGGTCGAACGGTGCCTTACCGGGAATGTAAACGAGCGCCTTGAACTCCAGCGCGCCTTCGGCAGAAAAATGAATGACTTTGAACGGATCTGTATAATCGTGTGAAATATGTTTATAGAACTCGTTGTATTCGTCTTTTTTAATTTCATTTTTCGGGCGCATCCAGATCGCCTTCATCGAGTTCAAAACCTGTTCTTCGATAACGGTTACTTTTTCCGCATCTTCCTGTGGATTCCCGTCTTTATCTTTCGGTGTCTCTTCCCTGGAGACATCCATTGCAACGGGGTATTCGACAAAGTCGGAGAATTGTTTTACGATTTTACGGATCTTCCATTCTTCCAGGTAGTCTTTCTTCTCCTCCTGCAAGTGCAAGCTTATCTCAGTCCCGCGTGAGTCCTTCTCACAGTCTTCAATCGTATAGCTCCCGTTACCTTGCGAAATCCAGCGTGTCGCGCCCGCTTCCCCCGCTCTTCGAGTCACCAAAGTGACTTCATCCGCGACCATGAACGACGAATAGAACCCGACCCCGAATTGGCCGATTAACTCGAGACTATCTTTCGACTCTCCCTTTTTTAACTCTTCGAGGAACGCCCGGGTCCCAGACCGTGCGATAGTACCAATATTCTTCTCGACCTCATCGCGAGTCATTCCGATTCCGTTGTCGCTGATAGTCAAAACCCCGGCATCGGGATCAAGCGTCAGTTTTATTTTCCAATCCGGATTCTCTTCGATAAGATCTTTATTTGTCAGCGCCTCGAACCGCAATCGATCAGTGGCATCGGATGCGTTGGAGATAAGTTCGCGTAAGAAGATATCGTGATTTGAATACAGGGAATGAATCACCATATCCAGCAATTCTTTGACTTCTGATTTAAACTTCTTTTTGCTCTTCGACATTATTACAGGTCCTTAATTTTATTCGGATCATCTTCTAGATCTCGATCGGTATTTCGAAAATCCGGTCTACAGTTCCTTCGCCGATATTCGAAAACTCGATTGCTTAAAGTCTACTATTGCATTTCTTTTCGATAGTCCATACATGTATAATTTTTCCCGCGACAGTCAAATCTGATCCTAAAGATTTTCTCCGTCAACAACCAACCGTCCTGGTACGGCCTTAGCATAATGACAAAAGAACAATATTTGGATCCATCGATCCTGTCTAAAACCGACAACTACTTTCTCCTTGCCCGGACTATAGTGGAAGGGTTTATCACAGGTATGCACCGGAGTTTGTATCACGGATTCGGAAGTGAATTTGTTCATTACCGCAATTATACAGCGGGTGACGATTTAAAATATGTTGATTGGAAGGTGTATGCCCGGCTCGGCAAGCTTCAGGTCAAAGTCTTCCAGGAAGAGACCAATACGAATTGTTACATAGTGCTCGACACGAGTAAATCTATGGATTATTCGGGCAGCGGCGAACGTGTCAGTAAATTGGAATACGGTAAGATTTTGGCTGCTTGTATTGCGTATATGGTCAGCCGCCAGGGGGATAACGTCGGATTCTATGCGTATGATAGTCAGTTGCGATCCTGTATTAAACCGGGACATCGAACCGGACAGGTCCAAAATATTTGCGGCGAACTGACTCGACTGCAAGCTCATGGATCATGCGCTCATGATAAAATACTCGGTCAACTTGCTGAATTATTCCGGCGTCGCGGCCTGATTATTCTCATCACGGACTTTATGGAGACCGGTGACGGGTTTCGTAAGGCGATTCGGTATTTCCGAGTCTCTCACCATGACTGCATAGTTTTTAATATCCTGGACGACGATGAACTGAGCTTCCCGTTCGGTGATACCGTGCGGTTTACAGACAGCGAGACGGGAAATGAGATCACGACGGCCCCTGAACTCGTTCGAGAACGGTATCTTAAAGCAGTTAACGCCTATTTTCAGGAGGTTAAGGACTTCTGCCGGGAGGATAATGTCGATTATAACCGCATTATGACATCGGCGCCGCTTGCGAAAGCGCTCTCCAGTTACCTTCATCGAAGGGAAATGTTCAAGTAATGACATCATTCATGTTCCAGAATTCCGGGTTTCTTTTCGCGCTAGCCGCATTGGCTATACCAGTGGCCCTGCATTTGATTGACCGGCGCATGTCGAAGCGAATTGTCTTCCCGTCAATCCGCTTTATACATAAAGCGCAGAAACTCCATTCGGGAAAGAGGCAAATACGCGACTGGTTGGTGCTTCTCATTCGCCTCGGTATTTTAGGTTTGATCGTGATATTATTCGCTTCACCGATTCTAGGTCTAAAGTCGTTGTTCTCCGATACTCCAGCCGAAGAAGTCGTCCTGTTCTATGATCTTTCTGTAAGCATGGACAGAGAGAATTTTGAATCATTTATACGCACTGAAAGCGCGAAAGTCATTGAGGCGCATCCGCGGGCGCGGTTCGGATTCATCGGGTCGTCTGACAGAGTAATAAAACAGCTGGCCTTAACGGACGCTCGGCAACAGATTCATGATCAGATCAAGTCTCTGAGCCCCACCTTAGCGGCCGGAGATCACTTCGACGCGTTATTGTCGCTCGAAAACCTATTCACGCCGGGCGAAACAACGAAAAAATTTGTCTATATATTCTCTGATACGCAAGCCTACGACTGGAGCGCCTCGCGATTACCAGCTCTAAATATTGATGCGGAGTTCTTAATCGTGCGCCCCGGCGATAGTCGGTCGAATATGGCCATAATGAAGGTAATCCCGGAAATATTCGTAAAGGACGATACCCGTCGGTTGCGTGCAACGATTCAGGTTCACAATTTTTCGCTTAGTTCCAACAGCGCAAGGCTCAGACTAACGGCTGGAAAAGACTCCGCTACGCGAGATATCAAACTACGCAGTGACCATAGCGAGAAGTTCGTGATAGATATCGATAATCTTACGTCTGACATCGTGGTTGCTGAAATAGAGGCGCCGGGAGACTATGTGCGCGACAATCGTTACTTTTTTTGGACAGGCCGGCGCGCCCCTATAAGAGTAGCGATCATCGCCGACACTGGATCTGATCCAGGAAAATCCGTGGAGGCTTTTTTTCTTAAGAACGCATTGTCGGTGTCCACGCCTGGAGAAATCGGATATGATGTTCACGTGGTTCCACCCGAGTTCATGTGGGATAATTCCTTAACGAGTTTTCATTGCATCTTCGATCTCGACACGGCGCACGCGTATACGGATATTGAGTTGGAGATCATAAATGACTATCTCGAGAACGGAGGGACCATGGTACACTTTGCAGGGAGGAAGACCGCGGACGGGATCCTAAGACTGAATCAGGCGGATATTATTTCGTCACGCTTTTCCGGGTTTACGGGAGAGGTTAATCGCTTTCATTCATACACAATCAGCAGTATTGCCGAGAATTCCGCTATACTTTCTGCATTCAGGGAGGAAAAAAGCGATCTATTTCAGTTCCCCGTTTACAAATTCGCAAAACTTGAGCCTTCGAAGGGCGCCGTAGTATTACTTCGAATTCACGATGGAGATCCATTCCTGATCCACGAGAAACGTTTGTCCGGCAGCGTGTTTATTCTCGCGACAAGCCTGGCGTCGGACTGGAGCGAATTTCCGACCTCGCTATCGTTCGTACCATTGGTTCGCCAAATCGTGGCATACGCACATTCCGGAGTGCGGCCGGGAATAATCGAATTGGCTGCAGGCGAAAATTCCAAGGAGAAATGGACTGCGGCCGGCCTTTCCGAGAATGCCGAGGTTCCGACCCAGCCAGGGGTCTACCTAATCGAGAATATACCGGTCGAACTCAACACGACCCGCGTCGAATCCGACCTGCGACCACTAAATGAGTACGAAGTTACCAACCGCTTGTCGGGAACCGGAAGTGCGGACAGGGGCACGACAACTTCGGGAATCGCGCCGCAACAGAACCGGTCGCTTCAGAAGCCGATCGCTTGGGCATTGCTTATTTTCTTCGTTTCAGAACTACTGATATCTAACCGGACGAGACAGGGAAAAATCGTCTAGCCGCACGGATTAGCCGTAGGGGAACGTGTTGATCATGACCTCGCAACAGCAAAAAAAAATCGTCGTTAATTTCGCGGAAAGCCTTGGCTTCGATATCGTTAGAGTTGCCTGTCCGAACTTACCACAACAGCACGAAGCGACATTCGCACGCTGGATTGAGGAGGGGCAGCATGGGGATATGGATTATCTTGCAAGACGACTTAGAGAGGACAGAACCATCGAAGATATCTTGCCCGGCGTGAAAAGCGTTATCTCGTTAGGCGTAAATTATTTCAGACCCGAAGAACGGTCGCGAAAAAACAGTGAAGGCTGGGTGAGCCGATACGCGACGACGCGTGATTATCATAAGGTTATTAAGAAAAAATTGATCGATTTAAGCCGGTTTATATCCGCCGAGTTTAGTGCTAACTCTAAGCCCTACGTTGATACCGGCCCGATTTTAGAACGTGCATATGCAGACTCCAGCGGTATCGGTTACATCGGGAAAAACACCTGTGTCATAACGGAAGACTTCGGTTCCTGGGTGTTTCTCGCTGAGGTATTAACGACATTGGATCTGCCGCATGACAAAATTGATACGAAAATTAACTGCGGCACATGCAGGCGCTGTATCGACAAATGCCCGACCAACGCAATCAACGAAGATAGAACGATCGATGCGCGAAAGTGTATTTCATACCTAACCATAGAAAACAAAGGCGCGATTCCGATTGAATTGAGGGATCTGGTCGGCGGGTGGTTGTTTGGATGCGATATTTGCCAGGAAGTATGCCCCCACAATATCCGGGCGGTACCTGCGAAGTTAGTTGACTTTAATAAGATACGAATCAAGGATCGGCTCATTCCGCTGGCTGAGATATTAGGATTAAAGACAGACGCCGACTTCCTTCAGAAATTCGCGGGAACTCCCATCATGCGCGCAAAACGACGGGGACTGATAAGAAATGCGTGTGTCGTCGCCGGAAATTCCGGGCAGAAAGCGCTTATCCCAGCTCTCGAAACAGTCGCTTGTGAAGCCGACGAAATGCTCAAAGAACACGCGAACTGGGCGATCGAAAAACTTTCGAATTAAGGGGTGCTTACAAGGGGTAAAATTTGTTTAATAAAAAAATTGTATTTAATAGAGGTGATTGTACTATTAGTGAATTCTCGGCACCGGCTGTTTTGTTCTCTTGAACATACGCCAAAGTTCCGGTGGCAGAGAGGGTCTGATTATGTTCCAAAATCGGGATCATTATTGACATAAAAAGATTAAAAATATTTGTAATAAGGAGTTTCGTATGACGCCCCAAGAAGTAATTAAGTTGATGGAAGAACAGTCCATAAAGTTTGTCGATTTCAAGTTTCAAGATTTCCCGGGAACATGGCAGCATTTCTCCGTCCCGGCACACACCTTCGATGAGGACACCTTTGAAGACGGTCTTGGGTTCGACGGATCCAGCATTCGAGGCTGGAAAGCAATCAACGAGAGTGACATGCTGGTGATGCCTGATCCGGAAACCGCTTTCGTCGATCCGTTTCTTAGCAGCCCGACACTGTCGCTTACCTGTTCAATCGTCGATCCGATTACGAAACAGCCATATACAAGGGATCCACGGAACGTTGCGCGAAAATGCGCGGAGTACGTCAAGTCAACCGGGATAGCCGACGCGGTCTTCTTCGGCCCGGAAGCCGAGTTCTTCGTTTTCGACAACGTGAGGTACGCACAGGAGGCGCACTATGCGCTTTACGAAGTGGATTCCGCAGAAGGGATTTGGAATTCTGATGCAAACGGAGGAGAACCGAACCTGGGCCATCGTCCAAGACATAAAGAGGGCTACTTCCCGGTGCCACCAGTTGATTCGCTTCAGGATCTACGCTCGGAAATGGTAACAACGCTGCTTGAAGTTGGCGTCGACATTGAGGCACATCATCACGAGGTAGCAACAGCAGGCCAATGTGAGATCGATATGCGATTTGAAGAACTTTTACGCATGGCGGATCAGTTGATGATATATAAATACATCGTTAAAAACGTCGCGAAAAAGTTCGGTAAGACGGCAACGTTCATGCCGAAACCTGTCTACGGAGATAACGGTTCCGGAATGCATGTACACTCCAGTTTGTGGAAAGACGGCGCGCCGTTGTTTGCAGGAGACGGATATGCCGGTCTCTCGGAAACAGGGTTACACTACATAGGCGGAATACTAAAGCACGCCCCTGCCTTGATCGCTTTCTGTGCGCCGACAACGAATTCCTACAAACGACTCGTACCCGGATTCGAAGCACCTGTAAACCTGGCTTACTCGCAAAGAAATCGTAGTGCAGCGGTTCGCATACCGATGTATTCGCCGAATCCCAAGTCAAAGCGAGTCGAGTTCCGGTGTCCGGATGCTTCTTGCAACCCCTACTACGCGTTTTCTGCAATCGCGATGGCCGGGATGGATGGTATTCTTAATAAAATCGATCCAGGCGCGCCAATGGACAAGGATCTCTACGATCTTGCTCCGGAGGAACTCGAAAATATTCCACAAGTTCCCGGTTCCCTGGAAGGCGCGATCGCCGCGTTGGAAAATGACCATGAGTTCCTTCTTAAGGGGGACGTATTTACTGAAGACGTCATTGAGACGTGGATAAGCTATAAGACTGAAACCGAAATAGAACCGTTGCGTCTGCGCCCGCACCCGTACGAATTCTACCTTTACTACGACTGCTAGACTGCACGACAGTCTAATTTAGACAAACCTGTGAGCACTGGTATTAATGTGGTTCTTGCAGGTACGACGCGGTTGATTCGGTTTTAGGCGGTGGACGAATTCCGAGACAGGACGCTGTTCCGGCAATGGTATCTTCGCGTAATGCTGACGTTGCAATCTCTTCCGCCTTCTTAATATCCAGCTTGGATATGTGAGCTTGGACCCGTGAGAGGTACCGTGGGTCAACGCTCAAAGTTCGTACGCCGATACCCAGGAAGAATGGCACGTAAATTTCTTCGTGCGCCATTTCACCGCAGATCGAAACTCCCTTCCCATGATCTAATGCGGCTCTAACGATAGTATTCAAAGAGCGTAGAATCGACGGATGATGGGGAATGTAATAGGACGATACCGTGGCATTGGCACGGTCGACGGCTAACATGAACTGGATGAAGTCGTTGGTTCCGATACAGAAAAAATCTGCAGCCGCTGCAAGTCCATCGATGATGTCCACGACCGATGGTGTTTCGACCATGACTCCGACTTTCGGATTTTTGTGGTGCGGTTTTTTCTCAGCCTTCAGCGAGTCAATACACTTCGACACATCTTCACGCGCTTCTAGAAACTCGTCGAGTGATGAAATCATCGGAAAAGTAATCTGCAAGTCGCGCAGGTTCGCGCCGGCCCGAAGGATCGCCCGGAGTTGCTGGTGAAAAATCTCTTTGTGGCTAAGTGAAAAGCGTATGGACCGCATCCCTAAAGCAGGGTTGCTTTCCTGCGCATTATGGTAGTACGCGAGTACTTTCTCGCCGCCGATATCCAGCGTTCTGAAGTTTATCGGGCGATTCTCCATCTGCTCCGCAATAGTCGAATAGACAATGAGCTGCTCTTCTTCCGTCGGAAAATTTCGCTTCAGCAAGAACGGAAACTCAGTACGATACAGGCCGACCCCTTCCGATTTCAGGTCATTTGCCAATTTTAAGTCCACCATCAAATTTATGTTTGAGAGTAAATGTACTTGTGTTCCATCGCGACTATTCGTCTGTTTCTTTACCTTTATTTTCAGGCTTCTATTACTTACTCGCGTTTTCTGGCGCTCTTCAAAACGGGAAATGACCTCCTTCGATGGATCTATGTAGATGATGCCGACCTCAGCGTCGAGAAGGAAAACGGTGTTCTCCGAAACGTTCAGGAGTTCGTCGTTATTTACGATTACCAGCGGGATTTGGAGGGACCGGGCGAGAATAGACAGATGTGACGTCACGCCGCCGCTAACTAGAATGATTCCGCATACTTCTTCAGACGACAATTTTAAGATGTCGGAAGGGTACAATTCCCCAGCGATAATTATTCGATTTTTCCAGCCCGTAACAATGCTCGTATCTTTAGCCAGTACATTGCCAAATAGTCGTCTCGCCAGATCCTCGACATCATTCGCTTTTTCGCGTATATAGGAATTCGTGCTTTGTGAGAATTTTTGAATGTACTCGTCGGCAACGAACAAGATCGCATCGAGGGGATTTTCACCGCGGGCTATCCTCTTCGCCATTGCACCGGTAAATGCAGTATCCTTCAACATTAGAATATGGGCCTCGAATATTAGAGAAGCTACGCCCGTGAGTTTTTCCTCGACATGCTTTTGAAGCTCGTCTAATTGTTTTTCTGTTTTCTCTACTGCCCGCGAGAAATCTTTGGAGGTATACTTTTTCTTGCACTCAAATTCGTTCAATAATCGGTAAGGGCGACTTTTATCGATCACAACGGCCGTCGCTAAAGCGACCCCTTCAGACGCGACCTGTGCTTTAATAAATTTAAAACTCGGAGAATTATCAACGCTGGCAGTGTCGCCGCGTTTGTCCTTGGAGTGAACGTTAATGAGAATTCGCGTGTTCTCTATCACGCCTGCCAGTTGCGACGTGATCGCTTTCAACGCCATGATATCGAAGTTGTTAAACGCGTTGTTTTTCTCGCGCTGTACCACAAGGGCGCCGATATACTCAATTCCGCGTAAGATCGGAACGACCAGGAACGACTCATACGCCTCCTCGTTCATTCCAGGTATGACTTTGAAATTTGGGTTTTTGCTGGCGGACGTTTCGCAAATCGGACGCATTTCTTTGACCGCTACTCCGACGAGCCCTTCGCCAAGTTTCAATTTCGTCTTGTTAACCGATTTCGGATTTAATCCTCGATTCGCCTTTAGCACCAGTTCTTTATTTTTTTCATCGTATATATAGATCGAACAGACGTCCGCCTGTATATGTTTGGCGACCAAATCCACGATTTGCTGCAGAAATGTATCGATGTTGTCACTTCCGGCGAATAACGCGTTCAATTCGCCGATGTCACATAATAGACCTAGATGATTCTTTACCATTTCCGAATTTCTAACATGAATATAAGGTTGAAGTAAGGTTCCCGTTACTGAATAACATCTGTTTACACTCCAATCGGAACGATGAAAATTCGTGATTCGCTGAAGACAAGATAGAACGATCTGCGCTGCATATCGGAGAGAACCAACAAGTAAGACATCTGAACAAAATTTCAGGTGTACTATACGGTAAGAGTCGGAAATTGTCCAACGACCGTTGCTACGCGGCAACGCCTGTGTCAGTAATCGGGACAAAATCAAGACTCGGACCCGCTTGGAGGAATGTTAACCGGCCCGGGGTGCCGCCGCAGGGTTTTGGCCCGATACGACTAAGAAATACCGAACATTTCCCGTCATTAGCAGCGATCGAGACTATACTGCCCGCGATCTCTCCGCATAAGCGTCCCGTATCGACGGGATCCACACTCATGCGGGAAGAGTCTCGGGTAATCCGGACGAAAACCTGAAGACGTTCGGTATAAATTGCGGTTCGGTTGCATTTGTCGCAATATGCGCTAGGCTACCTTTTTAAGGTGATATCCCAGAGTAAATCATCAACACGAATTTAAAGGCCAGCCCTAAGTTACCAATATATGAGAGAGCCGAATCCCCAACTCGAATATTTGACTACTGCTCAGGTAGCTAAAATTTGTGGCGTTAATCGTGCCACCGTGGTACGATGGATTCAGAATGGGAATCTAATCGCAGAACGAACGATCGGCGGGAGATATAGAATTCAGACGGCCGGCTTGCTCGCACAAGCCGATGAAAAAGGAATATTCATCGCTACGGAGCAGCGTAAACAACTTGAAAAGGCTCTGGTGAAAACTGGAAAATCAGCGAGTGAGAATAGCGAAACCATCGATCAGAAAAGTTCAACGATACCGCTGATTCTTGTAATAGATGATGATCTGTACGTACGCAAGCTATTGGAAGAATTTCTGACCGTTATGGGATACAATGTATTGGTTGCTGACAACGGTTTTAAGGGTTTAGATATCATCCTAAAGAATTATACGGTGAAACTCGTTATTTTGGACTTATTGATGCCTGGAATCGATGGCACTGAGACGTTACGCAGAATCAGGGATATGAGAAGCGACGTCCCTGTTATCGTTACAAGTGGTTACGTGGAACATTATTTCCCGGGAGGCGTTGACACGATCGGCAGTAAAGTCGAGAAGGTATTGAATAAGCCATTTGACCTGGATGAGCTGGCGGCAGTATGTAAGGAGTTACTCGAAGCTTCGTAGATTCCGGGCAGAGAGATCGGCAGGGTCAGGATAGATATTAGACGGTTGGGCAGCTGATCCGGCGTTACTTGAAAGCCTTCACTGGCATATGGGTTGGGATCATATTTTCAACCTCCCGCGAATACGCTGAATCGTTTTTCGGTCAATCTTGCTCGCAATTGCTGTTCGAGAAACATTCCACTTATTCCTCACCAAAGCGTTTTTGAGATAGATAACCTCAAAAACATCAGCGAATTTTCGTTTTGCTTCCTTAAACGGAAGCTCCGCAATCCACTCTTGAAGATTGCTTTCCTCGAATATAGTCGCTAGAAGGTCGTTGCTTTCGACTCTAACGCGGCGTTCGAGTCGAAGCTTCTCGCTCTCTACTAAAACGGCTTCCATTGTCTGATCAGTCCAAGGTTTTTCTACAACCCTATCGACTTGCTGGCTATTAATCGCCGTAATTAATTCTTCGTGGCTGGAGTTATCTGTTATCAAAACCCGGACAATCTTGGCGTACTTTTCCTTTGCTTCTTCCAGTAACCGTACTGGCCCTATGCCAAGCGCACCCTGATCAACGATTAATACACTCACCGATTCGGCTTTTTCCCTGAGTACCTCTCGGCACTCAATTACGCTAGTCGCTGTTAGTATACGAAATTTCTCCTTGAAAACCCGCTTGAAATATCGTGACGCCTTCTTGTCACCACTAACATACAATAAACTACAATGTTTCCCTCGCATTGTCCCTCGGCTCCCAACTGAATTTTTTAACCCGCTCACGCATTATGGATGGCGTACTCGGGTACACCGTTCCCGAAGAGAAGAGCACACGCAGTACACCAATCCATCGAAACTTAACCGATTATATTCCAATAATCGAATAAGTCAATAGCTACTAACCCCCACTGCAAGGAACGACTCGCTGGCTTGCGTGGCTAATCAATTTTTCCTGCGAGAGGAACCCCGGGTGACAAGAATATTCTGCGCATTGCGCGTTCGATGAAACGCGGAAAAATCTGCGCTGAAACTGATATCATACGGTTCTTAACTCCTGGTATCAGTACTGATTTTCGCTTCTTTACAGCGTTAAATATCGCGTTTGCTACCGCCTCTGGAGCCATTCTCTTGTTTTCTTGTCGATTGTCAGGACTATAGCGCCTCGCGTGCGCCGTTTTCGTAGGCCCTGGAAAAACGGTTAATACTCTACCGTAAGGCCAACGGGCAGCTCGGAGGCTGCGCGCGTAGGAAGCGATGGCGTCTTTCGTCGCGGCATATACGGTTGCCGAAGGATATCCGGTGTATTTAGATAAGGACGAAATAAAGACCAAATTTTCAGGGTTGAGATTACAATCTCTGATTAATTCCGAGGTGAGGCGCATCGGGGCGAGTAGATTTATATCGAGAACCTTATGTTGCAGTGTTAAGTTCGTTTCTTCGAACATACCAACTGCACTGATCCCGGCATTATGAATGAAAATACCTATGTCTGGACTCCCTTTTAGCTCCGTGATAATCGTACGAATGCCGTCTTCCGAACCTATATCAGCGATAATAAATTTTGCATCTGCGCCCAGCCTGTGAAGCTCTTTTTCGGTTTCAATCGAAAGTTCCTTATTTATGTCAACGCCAATGATCAAATATCCGTCGGCAGCGAAGCGATGGGCTAAAGCCTTTCCGATACCCTCGGCCGCACCCGTAATTACACATGTGCTTTTATGCGCGGGTCTCTCGACTACTGTCACAGAATCCCTGCCGTCCCTCGAAATCCGGTCGAACAACCACGGGAATACGCTTGCGGCGAATCGCAAAAATTTATTTTTCATACCGATTGTTGTTGACCGTCGCCGTTTTGCAATCGCCCGCGCTATTTTTCCAGCCACCTCTTCAGCCGGAGGGAATCGTTCCCAGTCCACCACTTTCCGGTCCAATCCGATTTTCGCATGCATCCCTGTTCGTGTAGCTCCAGGATGGATTACCTGCACACTTATGTTGTCCTCCAGTTCTATACGAAGACTCCGGGCGAAGCTATCGAGACCAGCCTTTGTCGCGCCGTACACAGCGTAGTCAGGGCAGGGTAGATTCGAGACAACCGAACTGATGAAAACCAGTTTGCCATCAACCGACCTCAAATACGGTAGCAGTGCATGGGTTAATGAAATTGGTGCCTTTAAATTGACGCGTACCAGGTCCTCGATAACCTCCGGCGATTCGGTCATCCGCCCATAGAATCCAATCGCCGCGTTATGAATCAGTATATCAATTGATTCAATCTCCTGGTTACTCAGAAACTCTTCCACAGTCTTGCATACACCGTCAATCGCGAGATCGGCCTGACAATAATTATCGGAACTGAAAATATCGGGGTTCAGAACATTGAGTTCGCGTCTGCCCAGCCCGATAATATGGTCATTATTCTCCCGATAATGCTGGGCGAGAGCTAAACCGATCCCATCGGTCGCGCCGGTTATCAGAATCGTTCGCCGCCCCTTGTACATACCCCTTGACTCCATAAAACTAAATACTGACTGTAAGCAGTCCCGTTTTCAGGCGACTTAGAATTTATCCTGTAACGGATTCCGAACGATATTTTATAAGACTCGAAAAGGAAATGTCTTTATAGATTTCTTTTGGCTATCCACGCAAGTCCGCGAAGCGTGAAATTCTCAGGGCCCGGTTTCACACTATCAAGGTGCTCTGAGAAATAGTATTGGTCGCCGCCTACCGCGACAGCACTTAGTTCCGGCATATTCAATTGAGCCTCGGTACTTGCTATTACCTTTTCGACCGCTCCTAACAGCCCGAGGTTAATACCCAATGAAATAGCGGTTATGGTGTCGTTACCGATTGCCGTAGGCGCGTCATCTACAAGTTCTATTCTCGGTAATTGATCTGTTCCGTCGCGTAAGGCATCCGCGGCTAACCGCCGACCTGGCATAATTACTCCGCCGAGAAGACGGCCGGATCTATCGATTACTTCTGTAGTAATGGCTGTACCGCAATCAATGACGATCACAGGTAGGGAAAGCTCATTCACGGCGGCTACCGCATTCGCTAACCGATCGGCACCTATGGTTGAGGTGTCTATTGCCTCCAGATTGATTCCCAGGTCCATTTTCGGTGATACCCATCGGATCATGCGGTTTGTCAGTAAACCGGATAAAGATGGCTCGATGCTATGTACAACCGAAGCGACGAATACTGGTAATCCCGGATCCGTTTCCTCAAGCTCATGCAGAAGCGCCCCGGCTAAGATCTCTTTCGTTTGTAAACGTTTCTTGGCACCGATACATTCACCGTCCCAAAGGGCCCATTCTGAATGGGTATTTCCAATATTTACTAATTTGGCTCGAATCATAATCGTTCACCTTAATGCGGGTGATAGATACTGTTGGTGTTATCCCATGAAATTCGTATTCTTAGGAACAGGAACATCCGGCGGAGTGCCGCAAATCGGTTGCTCATGCGAGGTGTGTGAATCCACTGACCGTGCGGATACTCGTACGCGTTGTAGTCTCTGGATTATCGACGGGCCGACCAGCGTTATTATTGATACCGGCCCCGATTTCAGATCTCAATGCTTACAGAATAGTATATCACATATAAGCGCCATATTTTATACCCATTTCCATGCCGATCATGTTTTTGGCGTCGATGACATCCGAGCGTATACTTGCCTCCAGGATCAAAAGATCCCGATATACCTTCCTGATTTTATGGAAGAGAGGTTCAGGGCGTGTTTTGGATATACCATCACCGAGCAGAGTCCTGGTCTGACGCGTCCGAAATTTTTGCTGAATACAATTCAAGATCAAACGATACGGCTCGATAATCTTAGTTTCGAACCGGCTGAAATTTCGCACGGCAGTGAACGCGTTAAAGGCTACGTGTTCTCCAACGGTTCCGTACGGGTCGCGTACCTTATAGACTGTAAGAGCATCCCGGAAGAAACGATGGAAAAACTCAAAGGGGTCGATATTCTCATCCTAAGCGCACTGTGGAAAACGGAGAAAACGCATCCCGCTCATTTGAACCTCACGCAGGCAATAGAATTGTCGCGTCGAATCGGTCCCAGGACGGCTACCTATCTATCCCATATTTCACACCAAATGGGTGTACATGTAGAGACACAGCAAAACTTGCCTGAAAACATATTACTCGCACACGATGGATTAGAAATTGACTTAGGATGAATTATTCTATTACAAATGCAGTTAATCCACGAACAGTAGGGGGACAATGATGCCTGATATGGGAGAGAAAGTCTGTATAAATCACACGGATGTTCAAGCCGTATCACGTTGCGTATCATGCTTTAAGCCGTTATGTGGAGATTGTATCCACGACAGCGGCGGAGAAGACTTCTGCTCGGATACGTGCGCAGAAAAGCACCGCACCAGCAGCCAACGCTTTGACGAGTTTAACGAAAGGGATAAGGCAAGAAAATTCAAAGCGCTTCTAAAGAAAATCGCAATATTTATTATCTTAGCAGCGATCGGTTATTATGCATATTGCTACTGGTCTAATAACAAAGACGAGATTAAAAAGGCAACGACCGAATTAGAGAAGAAAGGCAGAAAAATTTCGAAGGAGTTCAACAAATAATCCTAGCCTGAACTAAGCATGAATTTCTACTGCTAAATCGTATATCGTCTGATCTTGATGACTTACAAAGAACCTAAGACTTCGAAATAGTTCACGCACAAGCAAGTCGGTCGAATAATTGAACGTTTACTTCCATTTTATATTACATCCGACACTCGGCTTTTGGTCCACCACTAAAGCCTCACCGGCAATCATAGCATCAAGGGTTTCTCGGATGTCCTTACCCGTTACCGGAATCTTATTACCTGGGCGTGAATCATCCAATTGGCCGCGGTATACACAACGTAGTTCTTCATCGAAAATGTAAAAATCCGGCGTGCAAGCAGCTTTATAGGCTTTGGCCACGTCCTGCGTTTCATCGAATAAGTATGGAAATGGATTACCGAGCAAGTCGGCTAATTCCCGCATCTTATCAGGAGCATCATCAGGATAATTGTTGATATCATTCGAATTTATAGCGACGAAAGAGATCCCCTTCCCGCTATAATCGATACTGAGCGAAGCTAAACCCTCTTGTACATGTTTCACGTAGGGACAATGATTACATATAAACATAATCACGGTTCCTATATCTGATTTTAATTCCTCAAGAGAGATGTCTTTTCCGGATACAGTGTCGGGTAACCGAAAATTGGGAGCGATAGTACCTAGCGGCATCATTGTCGATGGGGTTAGAGTCATTGTTAATTAATTCCTTTACTGCAGTTCAAGATTTTATCCGGATTTACATTGCGTAAGAACCGCTTTAATTCGCCTGACGCCCTTACTTGAACTTTCTTCCTTTGAAATTTTGAAGAGGCCCAGGTCGCCGGAAGATTCGACATGGGGTCCGCCGCAAATTTCTTTGCTGAAATCGCCGATCGAATAAACACTCACCCGCTCGCCGTAACGCTCTTCGAATAAACCGATTGCGCCGCTATTCTTCGCCTCCGAAACCGTCATTTCTTCTTTGATAACCGGTGAATTACGGCGAATTTCATCGTTAACGATATCTTCGACTTTCGCTAACTCTTCTGTGGTCACCTTTTGCGGATGCGAAAAGTCAAATCGTAATCGATCAGTCGTTATATTCGACCCTTTTTGACCAACATGGTCGCCAAGGACGATCCGAAGCGCCTTGTGCAGTAAATGTGTAGCCGTATGTAATTGCGTAGTTGCCTCTGAGTGATCGGCGAGACCGCCTTTAAATTTCTTCTCGGCTCCTTCCCTGGATCTTTTTTGATGCTGTTGATATGCTTTGTCGAATTGCTTTACGTCTACCTCGAACCCCTTCTCGCCGGCTAGTTCTTTCGTTAATTCCAAGGGAAAGCCATAGGTTTCATAGAGAAAGAAAGCCTTTCGTCCACTGAATCTTTTAGTCGAGCAACCGTCGGGGATAGATTGTATAACTTTGTCGAATTCTTTAATCCCTTTTTCGAGGGTTAGGGAAAATTGGTTCTCTTCTTTTCGCAACTCATCAAGAATAAATGATTCCTGATGCTTCAATTCGTTATAAAACCCATGGTATTCAGCTATTACAACTTCGGCAACTGTCGTTGTGAAGTCACCGACAATACCCAACCGCCGCCCTTCTCTAATCGCACGCCGAATTAGACGCCGCAGTACGTAACCCTGGTCGACATTCGATGGTGAAATTCCGTCTGCCAGGAGAAATACAGCTGATCGTAAGTGCTCCGCCACGATTCTTCCGCTTCTATGCTGACGCGGATGAGTCGTCGTTGAAACTCTTTTCAGTACTTCGAATATCGGGTGAAAAAGTTCCGTGTCGTATACGCTATCTTTTCCCTGAAGAATCGCGGTGACCCGTTCTACCCCCATTCCCGTATCAACATTGCGTTTAGAAAGCTGTTCGTACCGGCCGTCTTCTAATTTGTTATACTCCATGAAAACGTCGTTCCAGATTTCTACCCATGCCGGATCTGCAGGATCAAAATCTCGCGGAGGATCTGATTCTCCTGCCCAATAAAACATTTCAGTATCGGGTCCGCACGGCCCGGTTTGCCCAGCGGGCCCCCACCAGTTATCACTCTTCCCCATCTTCGCAATTCGCTCAGCCGAAATACCTAGTGACGTCCACTTATCGTACGAATCCTGATCGAACGGGGCATCGTCATCACCTGCGAATACGGTTATACCAATTCTATCGACCGATAGATTTAAGTAATCCTTTGATGTCAGAAACTCGTGGCTGTACTCAATCGCTCTTTCTTTGAAATAATCGCCCATCGACCAGTTACCGAGCATCTCGAAAAACGTTAAATGGGTGTCGTCTCCTACCTCATCAATATCTCCGGTTCGTATGCATTTCTGCACATTCACAAGTTTGTTTCCATCAGGATGTGTCTCACCTAGAAGAAACGGTACAAGTGGATGCATACCAGCAGTTGTAAATAGGACCGTCGGATCGTTTTCTGGAACCAATGATGCGCTCTTAATAATCGTATGACCGTTTTTCTCGAAAAACTGAAGATACTTCTCTTTAAGCTCAATGGCTGTCATGTACGAAACCTAATGGTATTTTGCGGCTGTTTACACAGGTAAAATTAATGGATTCTTCGATTTACCGAATTTCCGGTAGAATTTTAGAGATAAACGCGTGCGTTAACTTCATTAATATCGGCCGGTTTTGGCAGACGAATCTACGCCTTCGTAGCGGTGCCATCACGTATAACATAATTACATGCCAGATCAATATCCAACAACGTATTTTTGTCCGTGCACGCTAAAAAAACCTGCCGTGCACGTTTAATCGTATTTAAAAAACATAACTTCCGACTGTCGTCGAGTTCTCCAAACACATCATCTACCACAAAGATAACCGCGTCATTTGCACGCTTTTTAAGTAAAAGATCACCGGACGCCAGTTTCAAAGCCATCACTGCGAGACGACATTGCCCCTCCGATCCATACTCCTGTAATTTCTTACGATTCAATAACATTGATATGTCGTCTCGATGCGGGCCGGATAAAGTCATTCCGTATTGAATATCTTTACCTAAATTTTCTAACAAAACCTTATTATACTGCAACTTTATCTCACCAATAGATATCTTCTCCTGGGGGCCGTTTGATATAGTATTATGATACCCAAAAGTAAGTCTGTCTTCTGTGCGAAACATATCGCCGGAATAATCAGTAAGAGAACTCTCTAACTGGCGACAGAAGTCATTGCGTGCATGAATAATCTCGGTTCCTGCATCTACGAGGATTCTGCTAAATGCGTCGATGGAATTATTGTCGATCGCGTCCATGCGCAATAACACATTCCTCGATTTAAGTGCTCGGTTATAGTCCTGGAGAAATCGCATATAGGCAGGATTATTCTGCGCAAGCGCCATATCTAAGAACCGACGGCGCTCGCTCGCTGGACCATGTATCAGTCTGATGTCTTCCGGAGAAAATGCGGTGCAATAGAACTGTCCCATAAACTCGCTGGCAACTGGTACCGTCGCCCCATTTATTGCGAGTCTCCTTTTCGCACCGTAATTTACTTCCAGCATCAATCTCCCATACTTATCCTTTAGGTCACCGATCAAATGAAAATAATTGTGATTCCAGCGAAATAAATTCTTAATCTGATTGCAGCGATACGAACGTAATACGGACAGGAAGTGAATAGCTTCAAGAATATTCGATTTACCATGCCCATTTTCACCTACCAAGGCATTAATCCCAGGCTCAAAATTGATAGATAAATTATCGTAGTTCCTGAAGTTACGAAGCGTTATGCTATTTATTGTTTTCATAGATAAACGCTGACTTTTTCTCGTTTATTGGGTACGTGGGTAGAAATGGGAATCCACGCCGCCACCGAATATAACGGTTACGGATGGAAAAATATAAAAAGGTTTCGTTCGGATCGGCGAGAAGCTGCGAAAGGCATCGTAATCGTGCGCTTGAGGGACAAAATAGGAGATCAAGATTATCCGCTAACCGGATGGCTGACGGAATCAATTAATTCACACCAAATCGTTGGAATCAGAAGCCAAAACTGTAAGGTTCAGGCTCTCAGGTATCCGGTAGTACGTAAGGTCAGTTGCGCATTGGCATAATAACGTAAAGAAACCCCTCGTCCCCGAGTACGACTACCGGCTTGAATTCGTCGTTGAAACGCATAGTGAAGTCATCGCATTCTAAATTCTTCAACGGATCATTCAGATATACCGGATTAAACGATATAGTGACGGGGTCGCCCTGAAACGATAATTCCACCGGCTCTTGCGCTTCGCCTATTTCTGATGACGCCGCGCTCAATGTTAATAAATCCGTCTCGAGCTTAAATTTTACGGATGCTCCTGTTTCACTTAAAACGAGGGCAACGCGGTTTAAAATTTCGTTAAATTTCTCGCGCGGCAGAATAACTGAATTATTAAAGGACGCGGGTATTACCTGACGATAATTAGGATATGATCCCTCGATCAGCTTGGATGTAATAACCGTATTATCAAGGTCAAAAGATGCCTGGGACTCTGATAATTTTATAACGACGTCGCCGTCGCCGTCCATTACTTTTTGAAGTTCATTAACGACTTTGGTCGGTAGTATAATATCGCCATCGACTAATTTATCGGACGTGTTTACGACCTTTTCTACTAAGGCGAGCCGACGTCCATCCGTGGCAACCATCGTTATACTGTTGTCGTGGATACTCATTAGAATTCCGTTCAAAACGATCCGTGTTTGATCGTTACTCACCGCATACCCGATCTTTCGAAGTGTACCGGCAAGTTCTCGCTTGTTGAAAACTATTTTCTGCTGTTCCTTAAACTCAGTTTGCCGTGGAAACTCAGTCGGGTTTAGACCCATTATCTTAAACTTCGCGCTACCGCACGCTATACTGGTCACCATGTCGGAACCGCTTTCGAGCGCCACCTCGCCTTCGGTGAACGTTCCAATGATTTGAGAGAATTTTTTCGCGGGGATCGTGACTTCCCCTTCCTCGGATACGTTCGCCTCTAAACGTGTTACGATACTTATCTCCAGATCAGTCGTCGATAACGATAGCCCTGTCTTGTCGGCTGTTAATAGTATATTATTGAGCACTGGTAATGTCGTTCGCGGACTAACTATATTCAGAACCTTCCGAAGGCTGTCCATCAAGCTTTTCGTATCGACACTAATTTTCATGAAACTTTGTTCCTTAAATTTTCACTTAGGTGAAGGTGGTAATTAAGTAATCTTCCTATGCTTATATTATCCCAAAATTTCGTCATGAGAATAGAAAGTTTATGCATAATGTAGGCTAGCCTTATCTATGCATAAAGTTTCTACTGCGAGCATGTATAAGGCATAATATCAATGAGTTAAAAAGAACGCACGACCTTGAAATATTTCAATATTTCTTCAGCCGTACAACCTTCGTAACTCATTGATCTCAGGCCAGCTAAAAGCGCTCGTAACGAAATTGATGCATAGACCAGGCTAGCTGTCCTCGGACGAAAATACCTTCTCAATTATTGAAGGATATATGAGAAATAGCGCAAAACAGGTCTAAGCATAATGTTCGAATTTATGCAATCAAGTAGTATGTGTATCTTTTATCACAGTATGTATCGTGAAATTCTTAAACCACAACAAATCGTGCAACGTTTGAACGATTAATACTGGTATAAGTTCTCGTTTTTTTCTTCTCCATTTGCCTTTGTCTCATAGTTATTAAATTTAGAATATTATTAGTTAATTAAGTATTTAAATATATATATAATATTAAGGCCTGTTAACTTGTTAGTTGTTATCGTTAACCCCTTTTCCGCAAGATGATAGAAAGCGCACGACCTGTTACAAAAACACAACATATTCGTTTAGTATTTCTGTTAATAAGTTATACCCCTTTTTACTAACATGCTTATTCACAGATTTCTAAAACAGTGATTCAGAGTTCCAGACCAACTTTTATGTTTCTCAATAGTTAGTTCTATCAATAACAAAAGTTCTTTGATTTTTATTAAGAAATAATAATTATCTATTAGAGATGGTAAGATTTTATGGACAAGTTCATTATTCAACTCACGGATAGATATCCAGCTTTAACCGACTGTCAAGCCGGTATAATATGCGCCTATAATAGTATCGTCGCGACCATGAAAACAGGAGGTACTCTGTTTATATGTGGTAACGGTGGGAGCGCAGCCGACTCAGAGCATATAGCCGGCGAACTTATGAAAAGCTTCCTATTGCCAAGACCATTAGACGAATCTATCCGCGCTAAGTTTAAGGATATGTACGGCGAAGAAGGGGGTTATCTTGCAGAGAAATTACAGAAAGGTTTACGCGCGTTCGCGCTTACAGGACACTGCGCACTATCCACCGCGATGGCCAACGACGTTGCAGCAGATCTGGTATTCGCCCAGCAGTTGATGGCGTTCGGAAAAGACGGTGACGTATTACTTGGGATTTCAACATCCGGAAATTCGACGAACGTATGTCACGCGGTTCGCACTGCGACCGCGATCGGAATGAAAACTATTGGTCTTTCTGGAAAAAGCGGCGGGAAGCTTAATGATTTGTGCGAAATTATGATTCGAGTACCTGAGGACGAGACTCAGTTTATTCAGGAATTACATCTTCCGGTATATCACACACTATGTGCGGCAGTCGAGGATTATTTTTTTTCCTAAATCGTAATCGTTCGGTCCTCTGTAATTTTGGACTGAGTTTTTATTATACTACTTAATGTGTATGTTATACGCAAATTGCGTGGCAAGTAGTATGGCTAACAGACGGGGCGAAGGTAACGAGCTAACCAACGACCCGTATCGCCCCATACGTACACCAATAAAACGTTGTCTATTAATAAACGTAAAGGGATAGTCCGATGGCCGTCGAAATGAACGATCTGCTCCAACTGATTTTGGATGAAGGAGGAAGTGACTTACATATATCGGTAGGCGTACCTCCAACAATACGCATGAGCGGTGGAATGGTTAACCTAGATGCTGATCCGCTGACACACGAAGACACCGAGCGCTTGATGAAATCAGTGACAGCGGAAGCAAATCAACAGAAATTACGTCAGGAGGGGGGCGTCGATTTCGGATTTGCGTTCGGCGACCAGGCCAGATTTAGAGTTAGCGTATTAAAACAGAAAGGAACGATCGGAATGGTACTTCGCGTAATTCCAGCCGATCTCTTAACACTCGAGCAGATAGGTCTACCACTGAGCATCAAGGATCTTTTATTTCGGCCCCGTGGATTAGTGCTCGTAACAGGTCCTACTGGTAGCGGTAAGTCGACGACACTGGCGTCCATGATTAATATCATAAACCACGAGCGGGACGCGCATATGATAACCATAGAAGATCCCATTGAGTTCTATCATCCGCACCGCCGTTGCATAGTGACTCAACGGGAAGTGGGTGTTGACGTTCCGTCATTCGCCGAAGCATTACGGCGTGCATTGCGCCAGGATCCCGATATTATTCTTGTTGGCGAAATGCGTGACCTTGAGACGATTGAGGCAGCCGTTAGTGCCGCTGAAACGGGGCATCTGGTCTTCGGAACCCTTCATACGACCGGTGCTGCAGAAACGATTGACCGTATTGTCGACGCGTTTCCGACAAGCCAACAGGAACAAATAAGAACTCAGCTTGCTTCGTCTATCGTTGCGGTTATCTCACAGGTTCTTATGCCTCGCGCGGACAAACCAGGACGGGTAGCAGGATTCGAAATAATGATTAATACGCCGTCTATAAAGGCATTAATTCGAGACGGTAAAACGTTTAGGATTACGTCCGATATTCAAACGGGTGCAAAATATGGAATGAATACTCTGGATGCCCATCTGGTTAGTCTCTACCAAAAGGGAATGATTTCTTATGGGGAAGTGATAACCAAATGTAAAGATCCACAGGGCGTGATCCAACAGTTGCAGGGAGATTGATAAGCCGTTATATACGATTAAATAATTCGCACCATCTGTGTTGTGTCGTGAATTTTGACACGGTAACGGATGTGTTCATTCTAACGAATCGTATAACGGATTTTAACGAATCACTTGGAGGTAATCCAAATGCCGAAGTTTAATTATGTTGCAATGGACGGGCAAGGTAGGGAACAAAAAGGTGCCATTGACGCGGATAACGAAAATGATGCGTCCTCGAAACTGAAGGAAAAAGGCTTATTCCCAACGAGTATCACCGAGGATAAGAGCGGGGCGCCGGGGAAAAAGGGTGGACCGAAAGATCGGGCTGTCAAGAAGAAGAAGAAGAAAGGCGGTGGACTTTCACTAATGACACCGATACTTAAGACGAAACTTCTCTGTCAGTTCACGCGTCAGTTGGCAACGTTGCTGGATGCAGGTTTACCACTTTTACGCGGATTAAGGACCCTTGAGAAACAGGCGATAGATCCAGCCGCGAAAAAAATATTCGGAGAGATAGCAGAGGACGTCGAAGGCGGAAGAACCTTCTCGGAGGCGCTGGGCAGACATTCGAAGTCGTTTAATCATCTTTATGTTAATATGATTAGGGCCGGAGAGGCATCCGGCGCCATGGAACAAGTCTTGACCCGACTCGCAGAGTTCATGGAGAAAGCTGCGCGTTTGAAAGCAAAAGTGAAAGCCGCATTGACCTACCCGTTAGCGGTTCTGTTCATCGCATTGTCCATTACCTCTGGCCTCATGATTTTTATTGTTCCTAAGTTCGCGAAAATGTTCGATGAAATGTTGGCCGGTGAACCATTGCCCGGTCTCACACAATTCGTCATGGCGATCAGTGATTTCATGAAGAATAGGGCGCTGGCCGGGATAATCGGCGGCGTCATAGGATTTATCCTGTTCAAGCAGGCGATGAAAACTAAAATGGGGGCGTACGCATTTGATTATGTATCGATAAAAATGCCGCCTTTCAGTGGATTGGTGACCAAAGTTACCGTCGCTCGATTTTGTTCGACGTTAGGGACCTTAATGAGCGCAGGCGTTTCCATATTACAGGCGTTGTTAATCGTCCGGGATACGGCCGGCAATGCGATCGTTTCAGATGCCGTACAGACCGTACATGATGCGGTCGCAGAAGGTGAAGGAATGACGAAGCCACTTCAATCAACAAAGGTATTCCCGGAAATGGTTGTTAGTATGATTGAAGTGGGAGAAGAAACCGGTGCGTTACCAGATATGCTTGCAAGAATAGCTGTAACATACGAAGAAGAGGTAGATAATGCTGTCGAAGCACTTACTTCCTTGATTGAGCCTGCGATGATCGTGTTTCTTGCCATCGTGGTTGGCGGTATTGTCATCGCGCTATTCATGCCCTTGATCAAACTTATCGATTCACTCGGCGGTTGATGCTTAACCTGATTAATTCACGCGATTCGTCGCGAGAGATTAGGGCTCGCAACAGAATATTGGTATGAATTATTCAGGTTAGTACTGCTTGCCGTATAATATAAACTATCCGCTATTTGGGTCGTACCGTAACCCTCACCTCCAGGATCATCGGCTTCACTTCCAATGCCGAACAATCCTTGGCATCTACCCAGAAGTGGACAGGAAGCCGATAGGACCCTGCCACTGCAATCTCGGAGATATCTATAAACGGTCGTAACGACGATACTGTCAAAATATCAACGGTTGCCTTTGGCCCCTCAATAACTGCCTCGATAGCTGGAATAGATGGTTTAATAAACTCTTCAACATAAAAATCCGTATTCGTTCTGTTCATCACCGAAATTTGTAAATCGGAGAATAATTTAGTGTCGTTCATTCTATAAAGCTCGACCGAAACTTTTACCCTTGCCGGATTGACAGTAACCCCTTGCGGTAAGTTCACTAATTCGACCAATTCCTTTTCGAATCCTTCATAGATATTTCTTAATTCGATTTCATCGGTAACCATTTCTCCGAGTCCTCGAACAACTTTCGAAGGACCTGTAATCTGTGCTGTATTAGGAATCACTGAAATACTTTTTCTCCCGTACCCTTCAGGTAAGCTCCCGACAAAACGACATCTTATCGGGATATCTTCGATTGTTTCTATTTTATCCACATACACGTGAAACGAGTCCGGCTGGATATCGACGATCTTTAACTTTCCCGGTATTTCCACATTCTTATCTCTAATCAATACAGTATAGCGTCCAGGGGTCGCTTCATTGCTGATTTTACCAGTAACCTTTATATCAGCGTTCGTAAGGGTTTTTAGTCTTTTTTTGGATCCGGTCAGTTTGATTGCCAGCTTCGGGAGGTCTTGCTCGGAAAGAGTTAAATATTCAGAATGTTTAAGGGTGACCGGTATATCCCGGAAGGTTTCTTCCTCGGTCAATTGAGTCCGCACAGAATACCAGATAAGAAAAGCGCACAATATTGACGCTACTTTCCTTGGCCAATTTTTGACCGCTATCGACGAGAGCTTCAAGATTCGGATTCCTCTTTACTTCTTCGGTTCTTAAGAATAGACATTTTTACTGTGTTAAGATGTTCTGTCAGATTAGCCGTGCCGGGTGCCCCTAAAGCGGGGGATTTTTTCTTTACCAGGTAATTCGTTAAATGCCGCTCCAGTCGTTCTTTTTCTATGTCTCGGACCAATCGGCCTTTGTGGGCAAGGCTGACGCTGCCGTCCTCTTCAGATACAATAATAACGACTGCGTCCGTTTCCTCCGTAATCCCGATCGCGGCACGATGGCGAGTCCCGAGAGTTCTACTTAGGTTTGTTTGGGTCAAAGGAAAAAAGCACGCGGCGGATAAAATAATACCATTCTTGATCACAACGCCGCCGTCGTGCAGCGGCGTGTTGGGGTAGAATATCGTAACGAGTAGTTCGGACGATAACGGCGCGTTAATCTTAACACCGGCCTCGGTATACGAACGCATACCAATATCCTGTTCGATCGCGATTAAACCGCCGATATGCTTTGCTGCCAGTTGGTAAGAGGCTTCAACTAAGGCATTAATTGTCCTTGCCCCTGTCGGGTCACTTCGCCTCAATCGATGTGGGTTAATGCCGATTTCTGCAAATGCGCGACGCAACTCTGGTTGAAAAATTATTAGTATGGCGAAGACCATCAGTGCGGGTAGTTTAGCCAAGATCCATTCGATTACCTCCAGCCCGAACATCTGCGAAAGTAACCACCCCGAAAGGATCGTAGTTACAATTCCGATCATAATAGGTTCTGCCCGTGTTCCCTTTAAGAAAAGAAGGGCGGTATATATAACGACCGTAAGCAACCCTATCTGGATAACGAATTGAATTAATTCCCGAAGAGGTTCCCAAAGGCTTAGTACGAAATCGAAGAATGCGGTCATATAGTAGCTGCTTCCAGAAATATCCCGCTGTTAGAGACGATCGGGCGGAGTGCCGTGTCTACGCATACGAAATAGCTGTCGGTTACGGTCAAAGGTATTATCGTCAGTAAAGATTCTAATTTACCACAGTAGAGGTTAACGGGTATTCGCCCTTTCAGTTGGTCGGTTAACCATATCGGAATATATATACCGAAAATCATGGTCCCGCATGCGGGACGAAATATCGTTCGGAAGTTCTTGGCTGATAAATTCGAAGTTATCCAAAAATTGTACTGCTTGCAGTATACGTACTCTCTATACTGTAGAATCAAGCGTAGAAATGCACGGCAGATTTCGGTAATCGTCGTTATAATCCAATCCATAGCCGACAACGAAATCGTCGCCTATATCGAAACCGACGTAATCAGCGGCAAAGTTTATATTTCGAGATATTTCTTTTCGAAGGAGAACACAGGTCCTAATACTCAGGGGTTGCGATTTTCGGAATTGGTTAACGATTGCGTTTAACGTTGCACCTGTCTCGAGGATATCATCTACGATCAAAACATGCTGCTCGGTTAGATCTAGTCGCAGTTGAGAGTGAAACTCTGGCGTCCCGGAACTCACCGCTCCAATGTAAGACGAAACTGATATAGTGTCAAATTTCACCGGAGTGGACAAGAGCCGTATAAGGTCAGATCCGAACATCAGCGCACCCTTCAAAACGATAACGACAGTCAACGAATCACCGGAATACTCCCGATCGATCTGTTCCGCGAGCTCCCGGCAGCGATTCCTGATTTCACCTTCAGAAATCAAAACGGTCAATTTATCAGTCTTTGTTTTCATTTTAGAATAATAGAATATTATCGCTTTAACCTGATATATGCATGATCGACTGGCTTACAGTGGAAAGTTTATGCATAGATTAGGCGAGTCGAAAGGAAATGAAATGATTTATTTAGACAATGCGGCGTCGACACCCGTTTTCACTGAGGTAATCCACGATTACCCGGCTATCATGAAGAGCGCTTTTCCTAACGCCAGCGCATTACACCAAGCCGGTGCCGAAATTCGACGAAAATTAGAGCAAGCCAGCGCCGAATTCATGCGCACACTGAATATAAATCAGGACGGTACGAAGATAATTTGGACGAGCGGCGGGACCGAGGCAAATAATCTGGCGATCCAAGGATACGCACAGTCTAACAATGTATCCGAACTTTCTATGGTCACCTCAACAACAGAGCATTCTTCATGCTACGCCCCGATGAAGCGTCTTCAAAATGGAAGTGCACACGTCTCTTGGGCAAAAGTCACTCCCGACGGGAAAATTGACTTGGAGAATTTCAGCGCGATGCTCTCGAAGAAGACGAATCTCGTATCAATTTGTCACGTACAGAATGAAACCGGGGCGACACAGGAATTAGTGATGATCCGCACGCTTATGGACAAGTATTCACCGCGCGCAAAACTCCACGTCGATAGTATACAGGCTTTCGGGAAAATTGATATTCCGTGGGACGCGGCTCGAATCGATCTACTGTCGCTGTCAAGCCACAAGATTCATGGACCAGGAGGCGTCGGTGCACTGGTAATTAGGGATGCAATGGTTTCGCTGAAACCTCTAATCGAAGGCGGCGGCCAGCAGTATAACCTGCGATCCGGGAGTCTTGACGCGGCCGGGATTTTGGGATTTACGCGAGCAGCTCAGATTGCTACAGGAAAGCGCAGTGAATTTTTGAATCAAACGACCACGCTTAACCGAAGATTAAGAGAGCTGTTGTCGAGCCTTCATAACCGGGACAGAATACTAACGAAGGTTGAAATAAATTCACCGGTCGATGGCTCGCCCTATATCCTAAACTTTAGCTTGCCTGGCTACGAAGCAGCGGTAATCATGCGAATGCTCGGAGACCAGGGAATAATCGTAGGCACTGGAAGTGCTTGTTCCGCTGAAAGCAGAAATCCCAGTCGAATTTTAACGGCGATGGGGAAAAACAGTAAGATTTCTTTTGGTGCCATTAGAGTCAGTTTCGGCGCCTATAACACGATCGGCGAGATAGAGGAACTTTGCTCCAAACTTCAATCTGTACTATCGGAATACTAACTTTGCGGCTCACTCACGCGCGGCAAGGGAACCGAGTTTCCAGTTTATTTGTTAAGTCCCCGGGATATTACCGAAAATGTCGATGTGAGCTCTGGGCGTGTATATCCATCCGTGTTTAAGGCATATTGCGATGCATTTCTTCCCGTTATGCTTTAGTTGTTCAGTACTTATCCCCTGTGGCATCAGATAGACGTTTTTTGGGTCTGCGAGTTTTAGGTCATCGAGAATCTCGAGAATCTCGTTCTCATCGCTCTCATCGTCAACGACAAACTTCAGCTGGTAACGATAATTTTCGATCCAAAAAAGGAGTGCGTCTTTGTTATAACGAAGGGATTCGTGATTGGCGGAGAGTTTCGGGTCGTCCGGAACTGATGTCGCCAATTTAGGGGACAAGGATACAAAATCGATGTCGAGCGGTGTCGCCATCGTGCCGTTTGTTTCCAGCGTAATCAGAAATTGCGCGTTCGCGAGTTTCGTAACCAGAGCTTGAAGATGACGCTGTAAGAGCGGTTCGCCGCCCGTGATTACCACTTCGCGCACGAAATCGCTCTGCGTTTTCAGCTCATGAACGCGGGCGACAATTTTATCGATCGTGAATGGCTTTCCTTCGGGCGACCAGGAGGTATGCGGCGTATCACAATACGTAGTACCCCAGCGGCAGCGAAGGTTGCAACCTGACGTTCGGATGAAGATTGCCGGGTGCCCCAAGTAACGGCCTTCCCCCTGAATCGTGAGAAAGATCTCACTGATATTAATACGATTTTCAACCGACTCAGTCAATTGAACCATCCGGTTTGTAGTCTGCCCATGAATTCGGGGTTTCATAGAGACGTATATTGACAATTTTCACGCCGGCCGGTATCGAGTTACACAGCTGTTCAAAGCACCATTCGGCGATATTTTCAGCAGTCGGAATGAACGGCACTTTTATCACTCTGAGATTCTCGTGTGCGCACGATTCGAAGAAACCGGTGAGCAACAGATCCTGATCGTAGATCATGCACCCATGATCAAGCGTATCATGGATCTTCATCATCATCGTCGACTTTAGGTCTCCGAAATCCAGCACCATACCCTCGGAACTATCGCCGGGTTTATCTATAATCTTACCAGATATTGTCATTTCCATTCTGTAACGGTGTCCATGCAGATTTCGACACTTGCTCCGATGGTTCGGGACTCGGTGGCCCATGTCCCACTCTATAATCTTGGTTATCTCTATCATAATTAATCTCCGTGGTTCACTGATAAGCCGGAGAAGGTATCGCGTGTCTCATAATTGTAAATAGTTCGGTCCCGAAATCATCCCCCTAATTCCAAATACATTAAGGCCATGACAGCGACGTAAAGGAGAAAAACATAATTTATTGAAAAATTTAAATCCCGTTACCGGTGCCGTTATCACACTGGGAATATATGCTTTATATTGTATACTTCTTTCGTTCGGCCACTATATATTGTGGTTTAACCCCTTTTGCGAAAATCCACCGCAGGTGTTGTAAGTAGTGTGTTTGTAAACATTAAATCGTAATAACACTGGAAAAATACTATCGCGTCGCCTAGTTTACATATAGGCTGAAGTCGTGGAATATTTAAATGTCGCAATTACGATCCATATCGCCCCGGGGGCGATTATGCGGTAAAGTTTTCGATTTCAATGGTTTGTATTGTATTTCACATTAGAGAAAGGAAACCACATAATGAGTGATAAAAATAGCATACCCAGTGATTCTGAAGAGAGCGATGTATTGGAGCGCTTGCAGCGTCTTGAAGATGAGATTAAGGAGCACGATGAACTGCAGAAGAGATTGAAAACCATTTCCTTGGCAGGAATACTGTGTATTCTGTTTTTCTTCACGCTATTCGTATACCGCTTATTTGATTACGCCCGAAATTACGAAGTTCACGTGCTGATGGATAAGCTACGCGCTGAGTCAGTCGAGATCATTCGCCCGGAGATGAATTTATTCGTCAGGCAACTGCAGGCCGAGGTCATTCCAGTCGCTACGAAGCAAGTGCAATCGGGGTACATGAACGCACTTCCCACGTTGAAACAGGCAGCGTTGGATCTTGGGCAGAAGCTGGAAGTAAGCATAAAGGAGCGCGCGGAAGAGCGTCTCGTTCAAACAATGGTTAACAGCCTCGAGAAGAGCTCGGAACAGATAAAGATCATATTTCCCGATTTTTCCCCGGAGAGCTTGGAAAAGCAGATTGGTCAATCGATGGACTATTATGTGGAACAGCTTCATGATTCTCTGGAGGAGCGCCTTGCCATGGTGTCTGCGAGCTTAGAAATTTTAAAGAGTACCGCAGGGCAAATCGGAAAGGGCGAAGAACTAAAGCATCTGGTTCCGACATCGGTAGGCGAAGCGGAGGCACAGGTGATCGAAGGCTTCATTGATTTAGTTATTTACGAAATCAAACCTGAACTGGGTGATGAACCCGCTGAATCGAACTAAAGGGGGACACCATGAGTAAGACCGTAGATAGAATTAGATCTTTAGAAAACCTGTTAAAAGAACGGGATATCGCGCTTAAGAAGAAAATTAGATCGTCATTGACAATTTATGCCGTGCTTGTCTCATTGGTTGCCGCATATACACTCTGGATCGTTCCGAAGTTACAGGAATTGACCGAGCCGGATGACATGTTCCAGATCGTTAAGAGCACGCTCTCCGAACATCTCACAACGTTACGCACCCGCGCCATAACCGAGATAAAGAATAATTCTGAGGTGTGGGTTACGGGCTTGGTAGCGCAGACAGTTAGCGCTATACCACAGATGGAGAAACCGGCGCTGCGTGTCGTTGACGAACTTATCAATTATGTGACTCAACATATTGAGGATGCCCTGATACCAGCATTCACGACTGCACTCAGTGAAAATGCCGGGGACCTTAAAGAACGTTATTCAGATTTCCGGGACCAAGAGAAGATGCAGGGATTGGCGCTCATCTTTGTGGAAATTTTTGAAACCGAGATGGATAAGTACTTTAATGAACGATTCGTCGCGGAGGTTAACAGGCTCCAAAGTCAACTGCGTGAGTACGGCAAACCAAAAGCGAATCTGACGAAGAAAGAGGCGGCGAAGCGTCAAGTTTTGATCGGCTGGGTGTATTTAGCAGAGCACAATCAGGGATTCGGAACGACGGCGTTCAATGACTATATCGAAAGAATGAAAAATGATGCGAAGGTGATATTGAAGCTGGATGAACCTGCCGGTGATGACGAGCATAAGGACGACGATGAGTTGGAAGGCGTCGGTATGTCGATTACTGAAGAGTTGTAAAAACTACATTTCTAGAGCCGTCTTCCGCGTCACAGGAAATCGGCTGCTGGGCAGAAGTCTTACGTGGATCTAATCCCACCAGTGGGTTTAATTCCCCGCCGCTTGCGCGTAGTAAAGCTTTAAGAGTCTTTTATACCTCGTGAGCTTGACCCAAGGCAGTTTGAATACCAGTCGCGCGCAACGCATTACGTTTTACCGAGGAGGTTGCGCCGACACGCGCCCTTCTTCACTGGCGAACTTTCCCCAATTCAAGTCGGATTTACTTTAGGTACGCTCGCCCGACTTTAGCCCTCCTGTTTCCCGTTGCAATATCGTCGTGGTTTCCAACGTGGATTACCGTCATATGAAATCACGTCGCTGCTAGGGGGTATGATAATTCCTAGTCTTCAATCAACCGCAGATGTGGACTCGAATCATGTGCAAACCCTTAAAATATATTCATCTTTTGATGATCTTTGCCTTTTCGTGCCCAATTGCTACTATTTTCGCTGCGGGTGAGTTGAGTGCGCGAGGTAAAAACGGTTTGTCAGTCTGGCCGCAGCCAGACTCGCTCGCTCCTGTTACGCCGACCGGGGTTCCTCGCGCCGATGACTTTACTCAACCCCAGAAAACGATCGACGTTCCGGTTGCCAGCACGGTTGCGGAGGAGGTCTGTCTAGCCTCTGCCAGGGGGCGCCGATTCGGAACATTTGACCAGAACAAAGAGGCAAGTTTCCAAGATATACGAGATTTTCTAAAGCTTCCGGAGGCGAAGCTAGATCTCGGGATGGGAAATATCCTGCTGGGGAACCTCTACCAACGGAATGTCGAAGTTACGAAGCACGTAGAAGTCCTTGACGAAATGGCAGCGAAAATTCGTAGGAATATCGGAAGAACGAAGGACCCTCAGAAAATTATCGATAAAATCAATTCGTACTTATTTGAAGAGCTGACGCTAGCGGCTGAAGATGAGCCGTATCCGGAAGATTTTTTGATTCACCGGTTATTGGAAACAAAGATCGGACGGTGCATGTCTTTGGTCGCCTTGTATATCAGCCTTGCCGATCGCATCGATTTTCCGGTGGTTAGCGTTTGTGTTCCAGAACATATTTTCGTGCGCTGGATTCCCGACAATAAGAGAAAATTTTTGTTCTCGAAAAAAAAGTCTCATATCAATATTGAAACCACGTTGATGGGTACCTCGCTCCAGGATCAGCGATACGAAGAAATGGCCGGCAAGGTTCCGCCGGATAATAACTTCTACCTTCGCCCGCTTTCCAAGAAAGAAACATTCGCTACATATCTCAGTGCTTTAGGCAGCGCATTGCTAAATGATAATAGGGTCGATGAAGCTATAGAAGCGTGTAAATTATCATTGTCTGTGAACTCCGGCGATGCAGAGGCATGGAATAATCTTGGGATGGCCTATCGGAAAAATAAACTCGAAGATTTAGCCGAAACGGCTTATAAGCGGGCTTTGGACAACTATCCCGAATTCGCAGAGGCATGGCAGAATTTGGGTTCAATATGCGATGATAACAAGAAAAGGATCGAGTACTATAAGAAGGCGGTTTCCATTAAACCACAATTATCCGAGGTTTGGGGAAATTTAGTTCTTGCCTATTGCGAAGATGAGAAGTTTGAACTCGCGTTGGCCTGCGTAAATCAATGTAAGAAATTGGGTCACAGATTACCGCCTAACCTCGTTAGCAAAATCGAGCGGCGTCTTTATTCAGATCGATAAATATACCAACAATCACCGAGTTTTCGAAAAATAGGTCAGAGTCCTTTACGCAATTATGCTAAAGTCGTCCAAAAATTGTACTGCTTGCGGTATAGTTCTCGCTCGACAACGCCATGTGTACTCGCAGATTTTCGTCCGTCGGGCATTAATCTAGAACTAAAGCGTTCCGCCACGCATCGGAAAGAACTGATTCGTATACGTACGACTCATAAGTTTTCGACTTGACACCGGATTAGCTTGGCATAATAATGAATGCACAATCCTGTATTAGAGATCGGTTGCACACGGTTCCTGTGCTTTGTCTTTCTCTGTCATAGACGATAGATATTCATACTCATCGTCTTCGAGTTTTCGACCAGGCGATCTGCTGGCTAGAAGAATGCTGGTTAAAAATTATCGTTCGGAATATCTTAGCTGAGTAATTAAAAGTCGTCCCGAAATTGTACTGCTCGCAGTATAGATCGACGCTATTCACGATTATGGAGTTGTCCGCCAATGGTCGCAGAAGGTATAAAGCTAATGTCTTTGGGGATGGGAGTTGTTTTCATATTCCTATTACTGATCTTCGCCGTGGTCTCTATATTTAGCATTTTCCTAAAGCCCTATAGTTACGCTGAAATTGCCGCCGGTCATCCGTCACGACAGGATGAGGGGCGGAAGCGCGGTTCGCTTTTATCCCCGAAAGCCGGCGCTGGCGACACCCAACTTATTGCGGTGATTAGCGCGGCAGTCTCTAAGTATAGGGGTTCAAATTAAAATCGCGTTTCGATGCATCGGGAGTAACTACTTCGGCAACTCATTTACCTGGCCAGCCGATGTTCGGGCCGAATATATACTGCAAGCAGTACAATTTTTGGACGACTTTGAACTAACCACGAAAGAGATATCGAACGATATTTCAAAAACTCGAAGGCGTTCGGTATAATTGTAGATAATACGGATCAGGCGGATTGATGAAAAAGAAAATTTTATTCCAAGACACTTCTTTTCGAGACGGTTTCCAGTCGGTATTCGGAGCCCGGGTGCTTACGGACGATTTTATCGCCGCGGTCGAGGCCGCCGCCGCAGCAGGAATAGATCACTTCGAAGCAGGTGGAGGCGCACGATTTCAAAGTCTATTCATGTATTGTGGAGAGTCCGCTTTTGATATGATGGATAGATTCAGGGCGGCAGCGGGGCCAAACGCGAACCTTCAGACGCTTGCGCGCGGTATCAACGTTGTCGCTCTTCAGGCACAGCCGCGAGATATGATTGATCTCCATGCGAAGATGTTCGCGAAGCACGGAATTACCCATATCCGGAATTTCGATGCATTGAACGATGTTCGAAATCTGGAATATTCGGCGGAGTGTATATCGAACGCCGGCTTGCACCATCAGGTAGTTGTCACCCTCATGGACTTACCCCCAGGATGTTCAGGGGCCCATGACGCGGAGTTCTACGTGGGGACGCTGAAGAAAATCCTTGATTCAGGGTTACCGTTTGATTCCGTTTGTTTCAAAGATGCGTCCGGGACAGCGAATCCAAGCAAGGTCTATGATACAATCAGTGGCGCGCGTAAATTACTCGGGCCTGATGTAATTATTTGGTCACACACCCACGAAACCGCTTCCCTGGGTGTCTCTCAGTATTTAGCCGCAATTAATGCGGGATGCGACGGGATTTGTGTGGCTCGGGCGCCTGTGTCCGGTGGAACGTCGCAGCCGGACGTGATCTCTATGTGGCATGCTTTGAAAGGGACCGAGTTCACACTGGACATTGATGTAAACAAGATTCTTGAGGCGAACGCCGTATTTAAAGAGTGTTTGAAGGATTATTTTTTTCCGCCGGAAGCGCTCAGTGTGTCATCGGAAGTCGTTTTGTCGCCTATGCCCGGCGGTGCCTTGACCGCGAATACGATGATGATGCGCGACACGGGGACATTGCATTTATATCCCAAGGTCATAGCAGAGATGTCGGATTGCATCAAACGCGGCGGATTCGGGACTTCCGTAACTCCCGTCTCGCAGTTTTACTTTCAGCAGGCCTATGCCAATGTTACGCAAGGTCCGTGGAAGAAGATAACTGATGGGTACGGCAAGATGGTTCTAGGTTACTTCGGTCGCACCCCAGTGCCGCCGGACCCGGAAATCATAAAAATCGCGGAAGAGCAATTAGGACTACCACCGTTAACCGGAAATCCCTTGGATGTGCTCGAACCAGGGGTGCCAATTGCAGAAGAAACGTTAAAAAAAGAGAATCTCGATATAACCGACGAGAATATTTTCATTGCCGGTGCACTGGCTACACCGGGCGGTAACAAGGGTATCGATTTTCTAAAAGGTAAGATTCCCGTTGGCGTACGGAAGGTGTCCAATGCGGAACAAAAAGCAACGTCTCCACCGAGGTCGACGCCAGAAGCTAGCGTAAAATCAGGGGGATCCGGAACAGCGCACTACATGGTAGCAGTTGAGGGAAAAACCTACAACGTAAGCGTCTCCGAAGGAACCGGAGAAATAAATTCTGTTTCGCCGGTAACCGCAACAGAAGCGTCGGAGCCGACAGAATCCGCCGGTGTAGTAGTAACTGCGAATCTCCCGGGGAACGTATATAAAATAGTGGTTAATACCGGGGATACCGTTGAGGAGAACGATGTCCTTATCGTGCTGGAAGCGATGAAGATGGAAACAAATATTGTAGCCCCGGCGAAGGGGAAAGTTCTAGCGATAAATGTGAGCCAGGGCGACGTTGTCACCGCCGGCCAGAAGCTTGTCTCCCTTGAGCCAAGTTGACTAGGGGACTGGTAAAAATGATACGTGTCGTTTGGCAACGCTTAGTTCTCATCAGTTTAATTTGCGGGTCTGTATCGATAATTCCTTCTATGTCCGCGGCCGAATCAGACCGAGTTGCGGAAGTTACGGTGGAAAATCCACAGCTTCGTCCGGTCGAGCAGCAGCGGCTGCCGCCGTTGTCCGAGTTAATCAAGAATGTCCTTAAAACAACGGGAATATCGGCACTAATATCTCCGCAAGACGGGTCTTGGCGAGGCGGGTTGGGCCGGTTCTTAATGATCTGCGTCGGGTTTCTGATTTTGTACCTTGGGATCGCAAAGGAGTTCGAACCACTACTACTCGTCCCGATCGGTTTCGGCTGTATTCTATGCAATATCCCGTTCGCCGGAATCAGCGAAGACGGGGGGATTCTGTACTACATATACAACGTCGGCATCACCACCGGAATTTTTCCATTGATCATCTTTATGGGTGTTGGCGCTCTAACAGATTTCGGACCGATGATAGCCAATCCGAAGACTGTTATTCTCGGCGCAGCCGCTCAGTTCGGGATTTTCGCAACACTCATTGGGGCGTTGGTACTGACGGAAACGATTCCCGGAATTAATTTCTCGCTTCAGGATGCCGCGTCAATCGGTATAATCGGAGGAGCAGACGGCCCTACAGCGATCTTTCTAGCGTCGCAATTGTCCCCACGCCTTCTCGGATCGATAGCAGTTGCTGCTTACTCTTACATGGCCCTCGTTCCGATTATACAACCTCCTATAATGAAGCTTCTTACGACTCGTAAAGAACGAAAAATAAGGATGGAACAATTGCGGCATGTAGGCCGTGTGGAGAAGATAGTATTCCCGCTGTCGGCATTAACATTATGCGTGCTTCTGCTTCCGTCTGCAACACCGCTGATCGGTTGTTTCATGTTCGGAAATCTTGTCCGAGAATGCGGCGTCGTTGAGAGGCTCTCGAATACACTTCAGGGGCCCGTTATTAATATCACCACGATATTTCTCGGACTTGGTGTCGGGTCGAAACTTTCCGCAACAGAGTTTCTAACGACCGAGACGATCGGCATTTTATTTCTTGGAATCATCGCATTTAGTCTCGGTACCGCAACCGGCGTATTGATGGCGAAGATAATGAATTTGTTCTCCACAGTCAAGATCAATCCGCTCATTGGTTCCGCCGGCGTATCTGCGGTTCCCATGGCAGCGCGCGTCTCTCAGACTGTCGGTAGCGAAGAAGACCCGCAGAATTACCTGTTGATGCACGCGATGGGGCCGAATGTTGCCGGGGTTCTTGGCTCTGCGGTTGCCGCTGGAGTGCTCCTTGCAGTGTTGTGAGTAAGCGTGTCGTTAATCCTGTAAAACCTCTGACCCGGAATCAAATTGACGCGGCTTTCCGTACTTTCGCGTCTTACATCGTCCCCGAGTCCGAACTGAATTGGACGACCCCTCTTGATCTTGTTGTCGCTGTTGTTCTTTCTGCGCAGGCGACCGATAAGGCCGTCAACAAGGCAACCGTAGATCTTTGGAGAGTTTGCCGGACAACTGACGACTATATTGCGTTGGGCGAGGACGGATTAAAAGACTATATTCGGACTATTGGCCTTTATCAGTCGAAGGCTAAAGCGATCATCGGATTATGCAGACGCATAAAAGAGAATTTTAACGACGAGATTCCCGGTACTCGCGAATCGCTCCAATCGCTGCCAGGCGTCGGGCGCAAGACTGCGAACGTAATCTTAAACGTTATATTCAATGAACCAACGCTCGCCGTTGATACCCACGTTTTTCGCATAGCGAATCGAATGGGACTGGCGTCTGCCAGAACACCGGAAGGGGTAGAGAAAATTTTGGTACAGAAGGTGCCAGCGGAGTACATGCAGCACGCGCACCACTATTTGATACTTCACGGTCGTTATACTTGTAAGGCGCGTCGCCCTGAATGCGGAGTTTGCAAAGTCAGTTGCTACTGCAATTACCCGAACAAAACCGACGCCATGTGAAATAAATGCAAGTTTTGAAAAGCGAGAACGTCAGTCATGGTCCCGAAAGCAGAGTCTGGGTTGATATCGACCTTGCTAAGGTTCGGTCGAATTTCGTCAAGATAGCCGCACACGTTTATCCGGCAAACGTGATGGCAGTGTTAAAAGCCAACGCATACGGGCTTGGAATTCTTCCCATCGCAGAAACTCTAAAAGCCGCTGGCGTTCAGTCATTCGGTGTTGCGGAGATACGGGAAGCACTGGCGATCAGATCACTCGGAGTACCCATCCATATTCTCGGCGGTCTCATTACAGACGATATCCCGTTGGTTGTTCACCACGATATTGTCGCGCCGATAACTGATTTCGAGACTGCAGCGGGCCTGAGCCGAGAAGCAGAACGGCAGAAGAAAACAGTCCAGTGCCATTACCTAATCGATACGGGCATGGGACGACTCGGGATTCCCTGCGACCAAGCCGAAAAAATCATTGCTGATACTTGTCGGATGCCCGGACTTCGGTGTTCGGGGATTTACTCTCACTTCCCATGTGCCTACGACGACTTGGAGTTCTCGGGGAAACAGATTCAGGCGGTCGAAGTTTTACTCTCGAATTTACGCGATCGAAATATCCACTTCGACTATATACATATCGCGAACAGCGACGGGATCAACAATATTCCGGAGTCTCATGCGGGCCCCTTTAACGTCGTTCGGACTGGGATCAATATTTACGGCGTCTTCGACCGCAAGGGAAGGTGCTCCTTGGCTCTGGACCCTGTTCTGACGTTAAAAACAAAATTAGTTGCAACCCGGATGCTGCCTGCCGGAACAACGATTGGATACGGCCGAAGTTATACAACGAAGACGGAGAGAAGAATTGGAACGATTGCCATTGGTTATGCCGACGGTTTTCCACTGGCAATGTCAAACCGAGGGGCAGTATTAGTGCGCGGGAAGAAGTGTTCTGTCTTGGGACGAGTGTCGATGGACTATACCACTGTCTCTCTCGATTTCGTGCCTGGAGCAGAAATCGGTGATGACGTGATTTGTTTGGGAGGCGATATTTCTATTGGCGAATGGGTAAAAATAAAGGAGACACATCCGTATGACATAATATGTTCGCTCGGAAATCGTGTCGAACGCCGATACTTAACCTCTGGAGCCGCCTAAAGTTGGAAAATCATCCGTCGGCGCAGAATGGGGGCAGAAGAGTCCAACCGCTGCGCGGCGAACATCTTTTGAATTTCAGGCACAGCGACGCATAACGACGCATAACGACGATGCGACAGCATCGCCTCACATGAGACGTTGCACCTGACAAGGCCAAAATGCGACTCGCAAAATATCAATTATTTACGCAATCATATAACCACTAGCCTGATCTATGCACAAACTTTCTACTGCGAGCACGCATTGTACATGACCTAAATGAGTTACAAAGAACCCAAGACTTTGAAATACTCGCTATTCCTTCAGCCTTGAAACCTTCGTAACTCATTGATCTCAAAAACACTGCGAACTCTCGTAACGAAATTGATGCATAGATCAGGCTAGTTTGCGTGACGAAACGTCACACTCGTTTAGAAATGGGAAGACATGAATCAGGAAAGACAGTCAAGTATTATCAAGAATGTCTGGAGGAAACGATAAAATGAGGCAATGGCGACGTGATCTGCTGAAAGGATGTTGCTACCATATCGTCCAACGCTGCCATGAACGTCGATTTCTGTTTCGATTTTCTCGTGATCGCAACAACTACTTATCGCGTCTCTGGCAGTTACGCCAAAAATACCGTGTGGTTCTTCTCGATTATATACTCACCTCCAACCACGTGCATCTATTGATATGGGCGAAAAACCCTGCCGAGATTTCTGAAAGCATGCGTTTTCTACAAGGAGCGTCTGCACAGGATTATAACCGGCGAAAGTGCCGGGAAGGCGCATTTTGGCGCGGGCGATATCAGGCAACGATTGTCCAACGCGGAATACATACTGCTCGATGTCTGTTTTACCTCGATTTCAACATGATTCGCGCCGGTGTTGTCAAGCATCCGGAAGACTGGCGGTGGTCGGGATACCAGGAACTTTCGGGGAGGCGACGACGATATCGCACGATAGAGATTCCGAAATTACAGAATTTTATTGGACTCAAATTCGACAATGAAGAATCGTTTAGAAATTGGTATCGTGAAGAGATAAATAAGTTATCATCGAATTCCCACAAACGCGTCGGCTGCTGGAGTGACTCCGTAGCCGTCGGGGATCTCGAGTGGATCTCAAAACTGTCTCAAATTGTTCCACATGGGCGCAAGAAAATATTTCAGATACCCAAATCAAACGCCTTTGGAGTTAATGAGAAGACGACATCCTTCGCGCTGATAACATCAGAAAAGAATCGCGCGTATTTCACTAGAAACCTTCTCGAAACACGCTATGACTAGAACCATATTATCCGGCCTTATATTGGGCGTACCCGGGCGTTGTAAACAGGCGTAAGAATATCACCATGAATTTTGCACGTGACATACGACCACCGGACGCTGCGCCAAGGAAACCAATCGGTTTCTGCCGAAGGCGATTGCTCGATACAATGGGGTTTCATTCACGGACTAATCCATCGTAGCGGAAGACGGCGCCATTTCGTGGATCAAGCCGAATAAGCGTTCAGCTACTAGGGGAACCCGCGGGCCTGGTACCAGAAAAAAATCGTCGGTAAAGATGTAAATTCGTTGATTGGTTACCGCGGGGGTCGTCGCCAAAGATTGCCAATCTTCAATTAGCTCACCAAGATTGCTATCGCCGAGTTGTTCCCCGGGGCGAAACTCGATTATAATCTCGGGCATTTCTCTAATTATAAACTCTCTACTGACCAGTGAATAATCGCGGCCAAGGTCGGAACATATATTCTCCCCGCCTGCGATGGATACCAGTTGGCCTAAAAACCCATTTGAATTTATAGTGGAAATATCATGAATTCCGGATTTCGAGCGGTTAACACAAATGAATGTTTTCACCCTTCGCCGCTGAGCGGCTGCGCTCCGGACATCATCCAGCGCTGACCTCATATTCTTAACCAGGTTCGCGGCTGCATCCGGACCACTCAACGCATCTCCCAGAAGCGAAATCGACTCGTAAATAGCGTTAAGGTCATCAAATCGTAGGCGGATAAATCTAATCCGATGCCGTCTGCAGAATTGGCCGAGCTTCCGATTTTTACCTTGGATAATAATACAGTCAGGCTTGAGGGTGAGGATTTTCTCGAAATTCGGCGTAATAAGATGACCGATTTTAATTTTGTTCCGGGTATCAGCAGGGAAATTACAGAAGTCACCGACCGCAATAATGTCGTCACCCCGGCCTAGTGTATAAACGTATTCGGTTATCGTCGGCGAAAGCGTTATGATACGGTTGTAGCGGGTTGTCGAAGCGGGCGTAGGTGCATCTATCGCGGTGCCGCGATCGTGAACCATGAATGCGATCAGTCCGCCAGCTGCGAACAGGCAGAGAGGGAGAGATATAGTGGAAGCCTTAGACCCCATATTTTTAGAATTGGTTATGGAGTGATCGCGACGCCTCCATCGAAATCAAAACGTCAAGATATTATCGGCGGGCGAAAACGGTGTCATTCTCGGCCATAGCAACAGTTGAGATTACGTGTACGTGCAGGCAGTGGATCAGCGCCTAGGCTGCCTAGCCGATCGGCATAGTCAGACCTTCTCTGGCCCAGAAGATGTGCATTGGGGGATCAGCGGTATGGTATTTGGTACTATATTGCGACCATAAATCATTTAAGAACTTGTCTGTGTGCAACGGATCATGGTGGAAGAATGCGAGGTGACCGACCCCCGCCCGGTATGCCACTTCCAGGAGTACCGGAACTGACGTGTGCCCCCAGTGCGCTTTTGTCTTATACTCTTCCTCGGAATACTGGCCGTCAGCGATAAGGAGATCGGCGCCGTCTATGAACTCCAAGTATTCTTTCGCGTGTTTCTCCGTCTCCTCGGTTTTCTCATTGGAATTAAACATAATGTCCAACTCTACGTCGCTAGCGTAGATAATCTTCTTGCCGCCCGCCGAAATTTTGAACCGGACTGAGCCGCCGGGGTGATAAATCTGCTCTTGCCACTCAATAGAAAGATCGCCTAGCTGTAAAGGAGCATCCTCCGGCATCTCCTCAATGCTGAGATCAGATGCGAAGGTAGACATCTCAACCGGGAAATATTGTGTATCCATTTGGTCACTTAATATCGACTCTAGAAAGCCCTCTTTATTCGGGCTGCCATATATAACGAGCTTATTCCCCTTGATATACGCGGGTCCGAAAAAAGGAAGGCCTTGGATATGATCCCAATGCGTATGGCTCAAGAGTAGGTGAAGCGACAATTGTTTCTGGCCTTTGGCCGCCGCCTCGCTCAACAACTCTAAACCGCAATTACGGATTCCGGAACCGGCATCTATAATCACCAGGGTATCTTTATACATCACCGAAACACATGGAGTATTCCCGCCGAATTTCTCCGTCGTGCGACCCGGCGTTGGAATAGAACCGCGCGTTCCCCAAAACGTAACCTGAGGTTGATTTGCAGTTGACATTAGACTCCCCGTACCCTTTCTTCGATAAAAACGATTTTTGCCTCGCCAATGTCAATACGGTCGTTGTTCCTCAAAACGCATCTTACAACTTTGATACCGTTGACATAAGTCCCGTTCGTACTGCCCAAATCCTGTATGTAATACTCCTCATTCCTAAAATAAATTCTCGCATGGACTCTGGATATACCCCCCAATGGCAGTGTAAGCTTACACTCTTGCGTACGGCCTATTTTAACCTCTTCCTCACCCAACTCGAATCCGTTAGCCCCGGGCCTTAAGCCGTAGACTTCAAGATATGCCTTCTGCGAAATCGATATTTCCCCGGCAATCCCGCGTCGCGAAAATTGCATCGTGGACATGCTAATGCCTTCGCTGTCGGGGTCCGCATCCTTTATCTTCACGCCGAGCACAGTGTCGCACTCGTTTGCCGACAGTAACTCTGCTACCCTCTCTTTTTCATCCGGCGGGACGATTGGGACATCACTTCCGCGGGTGAATCGAGTTTTCGCCAGATCCGTTACTTTTTCACGATCGCGGATCACGGTTTCCGGTTTTTTATTAGAGTCACACATACGGCGTACGGATGGCAACGCTGAAGCTTGGTGCGCACTAAATATAATAAAGTTTGTCGGCGTCCGAGTACTCACCGTTAGTGCGGCCATTCAGCCACATCGTCTACTTAATTAATAGCTTTTTACAACATAGTCCATGATCAGCATATTTCGCAAACTCCTAAAATATATACCTGATGCTTAGATCGTCAAGTAAACCGCGCCAAGTAAAATTCGCCTGAATTGACCAAGCCGGTCGACTAAAGAATAGTCCGGCGGGCCGGGGACTCTCAGCGTTCGTTAAAAATATAAACGTAGTCTATTACGACGTATACTGATTGTTTCAGAGTTTTCGATCCGGTCGTCAGTTGCTCAGCGGGAATTTCCGCCGTCGTTGATGCTCGACAGTAGAAGTATGGGGGCGTGACCCCGGAAGGAAGTATTGCTCGGAATTCCCCCGCGAGAGAGATCGGCGTCAGCGGTCTATTGATAAGCCCAGTGGTAGTTTATCCGACAAAAGCTGCTCCAGGAGTTCACTGGAGTTTAGTGATTCGGGTCCAGTCGGGTTTATCCAGCGGGGATTGCATTGTCGCGTCTGTAGAAATTCAAGCGTTGCTGCTACAGTTTCCGAAGGTAAGTCAATGTTTCTGTCGCCAGTAACCGTTGCCAATTGTGCGGCGCTAAAGAGTTGCATATCTCTCGCCGCTCGCGAGGGGCTCGCTGCGGCTATCTTTTTCAACCAATTCCGCGCAACTAACGGGGGAACCACTGACGCCAATGGGCCGTGAAACAGCCGTCGCGCTCCGACGCGGGCCAGGACCCAGTATTCGAAAGGTTCGAGAACATCCACTCTTTCCAAAAGTACAGTTGCGATCGATATCTTCAGTTGTATGGAAACAGCTTCAAGTGACCCCAGACAACGCCACATCTCGGTCTTCGTTTGAGCGCCTTCGCGAATCTTCCGGCGATAGACGCCCTTCGGGAATAGAAGTTTGCGTAGGCGATTCGCGATTGTGATCTGATGACCGCCTTTCAGGCCGGCTGCGATTCGCCGCCAGAATACCCACCATTCCGCGGTGGCCTGGGGATTCTTCGAGTATCTCACGTCATCGAACCATATTTTCCAGATTTCTCGAACGCGGAGCTGGTCAGCCGGGTCGCCGAAACCCGGACGTAGACAGAACCCCGCGAGATTCAACCAGCGTGTCTCATGTTCGGCGGAGTTCCCACGGGTTTGTTTTAGGCTGATCATTGTATCGGCGAGTTCCCGAAGCAACTGGATCGACCAGTCGCGCCGCGGGATATCGAGTTCTTTTTCCAAAAGGCCGAACAGCGCCGGCAGATCGCGCCCGTGACCATTGAAGCGACTTTCGATGATTTGTTGCGCACCCGTTACTTTGGCCGCATCTAGAATAATCTCCGGCCCTTGGCTATTCGCAGAATCGGCCGCATCGCGAATTGACCGAAGGTCGAATTTCAGCGGCCATTTGTGATCTGTTTGTGTGGACAAAATAGACAACTCTAGAGAACCGACTTCTGTAAGCCGCGTCACAACCGTAACGTCGATTGACCGCTTTTCTGATTTGCCGAATCGTACCACGGTTAGTAACGGCGCAACCGCCGACAGCTCCTCGCGATCAGAGATTGTGTCGCCGGGACGATCGGTTAGGCGTGTTGCGCTGCTGTAGAGATTGAAGAGTGCTCTCATATTCGTTTGGAGGAAAAATTTCCCCGGAACCGCAACCTCCACGTTCTCATCAGTATCCCGTGCGATCACGCAAATCAATTGCTTCTTATGTTGGCTATCCTCGACCTCAATGTAATAAGAGCGCGCGATTCCGCCTTTTACCTTGATACCTAGACCGCGCCTAACTTTTCCGTAGTAAGCGGCACCTAATGTAACTGCCAGTGAATAGTCCGTAACCTTTAGTTCCGTGGGCGGAGAATTATTAGGGAACCACGACGCGATCGTCGAAATGATTCTGCTCCGGATTTGCGGTGGAATCATTGTCCCGCCGTTAAACAGTATCTTGTCGGGATACGAAAGTGCCCGCTCTGATTCGGAGTCCACTCGGGAATCCCGAAGATCAGACAGAGATTCAGGGCCGGAGGTCTTCCGAAACTCCAGTTCACGCGCGATGCGATCGGCACTGCGAAGAAAACTCAGGATATGGTGGGTTATCGCTGGGTTCGAGGCGTACGGAAGTCCCATTTGACGAATACCGGAACGCCGCGTTTCCACCGCCTCATCAGGTCTTAGTTTAGGGAAGAAACCAGATTCAATAATTTCCATTAAATGTGTTTTTCCCAGTACTGCGGATTTGGCGTTTTTTATCACCGAACTGCCGCGGGCCATGAGCGTTATATTTACGGATTCTCTGTCTTCCGAGAGCAGTGATTCCTTCGCACGCCGGCACGTTTGGCACAGTTCAGACCAATCACAACTGTTGAGTTCAATCCTCCATTCTTTCTCAACATGCCGGGCGATCGCGATATCGATATTATCTCCGCCTAGTAAAAGATGATCTCCTACCGCGTATCGGTGTAGTACATTGCTGCTATCCATTTGGACTAGGGAAAGATCCGTTGTTCCGCCGCCAATATCGGCTATTAAGATCTGTTCGCCCGGCTTGATAATTTCTTGCCATTGCCCCTCTTGTTTGTGTAGCCAAGCGTAGAAGGCAGCGAGTGGCTCCTCGACGAGAACCAGGTTTTCGAAGCCGGCTTGCTTCGCCGCGTCAATTGTCAATTCTCTAGCCGTTTCATCGAAACTCGCAGGAATCGTGAGGATGACTTGCTGGTTCTCGATCACACACCTTGATCCCGAGCTGTCCTTCAACCGTCCAAATTTATGATTCCACGCATGTCTAATGTGTGTTAGATACATCGCTGATACGGTAACGGGGGACACGGTGGCCGAGCCAGAGTCCCCGCTCCAGGGTAATATCGCTTGGGTCCGGTCGACACCAGCGTGTGCTAGCCAGGACTTGGCGGAACTCACTAATCGATCCGCGCTTGCGGCACCGTGGTCGCGGGCAAATTGACCGAGTACATATTCTCGGCTTGCGGACCAGGGCAGGTCCAGCAAGCCGTCGTTCGATTCGGCTGGCGTTGGCAAATAGCAGAACGCGGGGAAAAGAGGTTTCTCATCGTATTCGCCGAAAGTAACGATTTGAGTAATTGGGAACGGACAGATTCGGGTATCATCGGTTTCCGTATCGATATACGAAACAGCCGTGTTCGTTGTTCCCAGATCAATGCCGATAATAAATCTGGAGTCAAGCATCGGAGCCTCTAAATTTTCAATTGTGAAAGTAGCCTGATCTAGACTAGACTACAGGCAGTCTAACTTTTAGTCCGCATCGACGGACAAGAGTTATACCAACAATCTCAGAGTTTTCGAAAACTCGTCCGAAGTCTCTTACTCAACCATTTTGATGTCGTCCAAAAATTGTACCGCTTGCGGTATAACTTAAGGTTGATCGCGCAGAGATTCCGATCGGTATAGCGAAAACGCTAAGAAGATCAGCAGAAATACGTCGAACAACTGCGTCACAAGGAGGGTGTTACTATTGAACGAGAGGCGTGCTCGTGGTAGCAATTCGTACGTAGCTTACGATACCTCTACACAAAAATAATCAACCCGCGGTATCTGCAGCCCTCAGCTCGTACTCAAGTTTCCAATTCCGCTTGCCGGCATGTTCCGCGCAGGAGAGTTGCAGGGTACCGATTTCTGACAGGAAAGCGTTCAAGTGGATAGGAACAACTGTTCCAGATGGTGTCTCATCATCGGCGGGTAACTCCGCTGATAACACCGGTAGCTCGCGAACATCAGCTCGTTCGATATCGTCGATCATTTCACCGGGCTGGTCGGTCTTCCTCGTATTCGAGGCGAAGAACCTGTATTCTGTTCTCTCTCCAACAACAAGCCCCAAGCCGGAGAATGGGATATTCACTTCGGAGCCTTCTTCCAGTCCAAACGGTACGACGCATAGTGCCTGCATTCGCGGTTTGAATCCAGGGACAGCCGGCATTGACGACTCGATTCCCACATAATACGAATGTGGACTCCCGGCTTTGATGCGAATCGCTTTACCCAGAGAGACGTATCCATACCAGCACGCGCCGGCCGCAACCGCCAGGTCGGGTGTCTCGACGTCGAGTACGTTGATATCACCATCTCCGTCCTTCCAGTCCATGAGGGCGTCGGTAATTCGCGTCCTCAGCGGTTTCGCCTTGGTCACGCCGCCATTGAATAGGATGCCGGAGGGTAACTCTGGGCGATCGGCGTTCGCTGGCAAGCAATGGGATGAGAGAAAAGCCGCCAAATGCTTCGTTACCGCCGGATCCGACTCATAGTTTAACCCGAAGACTCGCAATCCAGTGCGAGTCTCGAGCGATGGTTTATCTCCGAGTTCGCACGCCGGGAAAAAGCCGTCCATGAGGGTGCGCTCGACCATTTCCATCGTTAACTCGGTGTTTATCGTCCCGCCGATTACGCTACTGCCGCGGCCCAGCACCGTGATTTTCTGAGGCGATGACTGTGGTGTGTTGAATAAAATTTCTTTAGCTCCGCGGCACGCGTGCGTGAGCCCCGCGATCTGGTAGTTATCGAGGTGCAGCCCTTTGGTGCGCTCTAGTTCATTCGCGACACTATAGGCTAAAGCAAGATCCAGATTGTCTCCTCCCAGTAGAATATGGCTCCCAACGGCTATCCGGGTGAGACCCAAATTCCCGCCATCATCAACTACTTCGATCAGACTGAAATCTGTTGTGCCTCCGCCGATATCGCATACCACAATTCTATCGCCCGGGACCACGGAGTCGCGCCAGTTCTCCTGGTTCTTTTGTAGCCAGGAATAGAACGCTGCCTGAGGTTCCTCAATAAGGGTAACGGATAAACCGGCTGACTGTGCGGCTTGGACCGTAAGTTCTCTGGCGACCGCGTCGAACGACGCAGGAACTGTAAGAATTATCTTCTGTTGTTCGATCCGGTTATCGTCGTCATCAGACGCCATTGTATAGTTCCAGGCATCTTTTATGTGTTCCAAATAAAGCTTGGAAGCCTCTAACGGCGATAGTTTATTTTCTGATTCTTCCGCGGCCCACGGAAGGATTGAGGCCAATCGATCTACATTCGACGCACATAGCCACGACTTAGCAGAACTAACAGTCCGACCGGGCATCGCCGATGCATTGTCCCTTGCGAGTGTCCCGACAGAAAACTGACGGTCACTGCTCCACGGTAAATCTAAGGAACCATGGGTGAATTCCCCGGAACCTGGGAGGTATATAAACGATGGCAAGGTTTCACGCTCTTCGCATTCACCGAATTGCGACACTTGAATAATATTGAATATTCTCGGTTCCAGATCTTCCGCAGTCGGGTCCAAGTAGGATACCGCGACATTAGTCGTACCGAGATCTATCCCGATTATATACTTACACATAATTAAAGGCTCATCACAAAAGCTTGTATTTTCTGGCCGGGCTGCGGCGTAGTGCAACATTTACCACGGAGACACGGAGAAAACGAGTTGGAGAATTTTTAGTTTACCGTACCGCCAAACTATACTGCCCGCGATCTCATTCTGAATCGGGATTTATCAACAAGCAGTACAATTTTTGGAAGACTTTCAACTTATCACCTGAGGGATTCCGAACGGTATTTTCGAAAACCTAATGACGATGGGTATAAAAAAGGACTTTATCACTAAGCACGATAGAGAGTTATGCTCGCCCCCGATACAGGGAGACTCTCGCCTATCTGTTCTGCCCAAACGGGCTCCGCGATTGCGGAGAGAGTTCGTCTATATGAAACGAGAATTGCACTGTTTGATGTTTATAGGATTTCAACTTCGGCGGATTGGATAATTCCCGGGTTTACTTTACCGGTTCGCGCGGGGAACCGTGGTTTCGAAATCTTCCACCCCTTATGTCGTAAAATTCCCTTATACGGCGGAGAATCGGCAACCTTGCCGGTGAGCTTAATCGATGACGGATCGTACGCCCCGTCGATCGTAATCGGAGCGCCCTCCGGTTCTGATACGATTGGCGTAACCTGAAAGTTTTCGTCGAAGATTTTCTTGCAATCCTGGTGGATTCGACGAGTTGCCGCACCAATCTGGTCATCAGAGTATCCCTCGATTGCTTCTTGAAGAAAATCTATTAACCGCCCCTCCCTTTGTAATAAGACGAGGGTATACACTGCGCCACTATCAAATTCGTTTTGCTCCGCAGATGTGTCTACATCCGGCTCCGGGAGGGGTTCCGACGTTGGTTCCGCGACTGCTTCAGGCGAAATATTCTCACCTTTCAACGTGGTCCAGAATGCATTAATAGCAAGTATCAGACGATTCATAATAGATTCACCTTAATTGAAATATACTGAGTGCATCAGTCCTGTACGCGGGATGAAATTATCATCCGGAGTCCCCGGCGCGATTAACTCTAAGCCCACCGAAACTAGCCTGCATAAGGTGGGTTAGACCACGTGCAATCTAAGATCTTTCCGGCGGTTTTCCGGGAGGACAGGGCGATCCGGTACCGGGGCACGGCGTGCTGAGGAAAAACATATAACCAATAACGACGAACGACAAACTAAACTGCAAGCAGTTGAAGCTTTGGAGTCTTTTACCAATCATTTTGAAGTCGTCCGTCAATTGTACCGCTTGCGGTATAGTTCAGGCTAGCCTGATCTATGCATAAATCAGGCTAGGTTTTCTCGTTGGCCCGAAGATTGACTGTTTACAGCCTATGCAGGCGAACAAGGCGGAAAGGTCGGTGTCTGTTTTCGGTGGAGAAGATTGCGACACAGAGGGATAAATCGTCGAGGTAAAAAAACCAGCCCTTTGGTTTGTACTCCAGGAATCGATGATTACTTTCAAACTAACGCCGTAAGCGGCAAGAACGGGAATACGTGTTCTGATCGCTTTCGGGTTTTCGAAAATTCGATTGTTCGCAGTCTATTGCGTTCCAATTTTAGTAGCTGTACACGTTCCATCTACTGTTGTCGCCAGCGAGTCAAATTGTCGGGTGTTAAAGGATTAAGAATCATAAGGTTTTTGCATGATCACAAAGTTCATAAAAAAAATTATCGGGAGCAAACACGATCGCACTATCAAACGCTTGTTGCCGACCGTGGAGGAGATCAATCGTATCGAGCGCGAATACCAAGGCTTGACTGACGATCAGCTGAGATCGAAGACCGATGAATTTAAGGCGCGGTTACAAGGCGGTGAATCGACTGACGATCTTCTGCCGGAAGCTTTTGCAACCGCAAAGAATGCTTGCCGTCGCATGGTCGGTTCCGAAGTGAACATAGCAGAACAAAGCATTGTTTGGGACATGATCCCCTATGATGTTCAATTGCTGGGGGGGATTGCACTTCACGACGGTGGGATCGCGGAAATGCAGACGGGAGAGGGGAAAACGCTGGTTGCGATATTGCCCTTATACCTCAATGCGCTCACGGGTCGAAATTGCCAATTAGTAACGGTTAACGATTACCTTGCCCGCCGGGACTCGCTGTGGGTTGGATCCGTATTGAAGTGGCTCGGCTTGACCGTAGGCTGTATCGAACACACGATGACACCCGACCAGCGGCGGGAACAGTACGGGTACGATGTCACTTACGGCACCAATAGCGAGTTCGGATTCGATTACTTACGGGATATGGGAATGGCTACGAATAGCGAGGACGTCGTACAGCGCGACCATTTCTTCGCAATCGTTGATGAAATCGACAGTATCTTGATCGACGAGGCGCGGACACCGCTAATTATCTCCGGGCCTGTCGCGGTTTCGACACACCGTTACGACCAGCTGAAGCCGTCGGTTGAAAACTTGGTGCGGAAGCAACTGGATTTGTGTAACAAGTTAGTGAATGACGCACGGGACGAATTGAAGAACGAGGACGCGTCAGAAGGGAGCATCGACATCGCAATGGATAAGTTGCTGAGAGTAAAACTTGGCATACCGAAGCACAAACAGTTGAACCGTTTGCTGGAAGACCCTGCCATCCGCCGGAAACTCGACAAAACGGAAATGGAATCGCACAGTGACCAGAATCGAGCGATGCTCTACGAAATTAAGGAGTTTCTCTATTTTACGATCGACGAAAAGGCGAATGATACTGATCTCAGCGAAAAAGGCAGAACGGCATTGCGACCGGATGATCCTGAAAGTTTCACGTTGCCTGATCTTGTAACCGGATTTCAGGAGATAGACAGCGATACCGGGTTAACAGAAACCGAGAAATCAGAGGCGCGAACCAACTTGCAACGGCTGTTCGACGAACGCAGTGAGACAATCCATAATATCTCCCAGCTTTTGAGAGCCTATTGCCTATTCGAACCTGATGTTCATTACGTTGTCAAGGATAATAAGGTACAAATCGTTGACGAGTTTACAGGACGGCTCATGCCCGGGCGCCGTTTCAGCGAGGGGCTTCATCAGGCTTTGGAAGCGAAAGAGGGTGTAACGATTGAAAGAGAAACACAAACTCTCGCGTCGATAACGATACAGAACTATTTTCGAATGTACGATAAACTCGCTGGGATGACCGGTACCGCTGAGACCGAGGCAACCGAGTTACGGGACATATATGGTCTCGATGTCCTTGTCATACCAACGAACAGACCGTGCGTTCGCCGCGACGAAAACGATAGAGTATTCAAAACGAGGCGTGAGAAATACAATTCGATGATATCGGAGATAAAAGAATGCCACGGCAAGGGCCAGCCCGTTCTGCTAGGGACAATATCTGTAGAAGTTTCCGAGCTTCTGAGCCGAATGTTGAAGCGCGAGAGAATACCTCACACCGTACTGAACGCGAAGAACCACCAATCCGAGGCGGAGATCGTTGCTCGAGCCGGTGCGCGAGGTGCCGTCACTATTGCGACAAATATGGCTGGGCGCGGAACCGATATTCGCCTGGGCCCGGGAGTTGCTGACCTCGGGGGTCTCCATGTTATCGCGAGCGAAAGGCACGATTCCCGGCGGATAGATCGTCAGTTGCGTGGGCGTTGTGCGCGGCAGGGGGATCTTGGATCGTCGCGATTCTACATCGCTCTTGAAGACGACTTAATGCGGCTGTTCGGGTCGGATCGGATTGCAGGCTTAATGGAAAAATTCGGATTCGAAGAGGGCGAAGAGTTGTCACATCCCCTGTTGAATCGGTCAATTGAAGGTGCTCAAAAGAAAGTTGAACAACATCACTATTCAATCCGTAAACGAACGTTGCAGTTTGATGACGTAGTGAACAAACAGCGTCAGGTAATTTATGGGCGCCGGAAAGAAATATTGGAAACCGATAAACCCCATGAACTCCTCTTCGATTTCGTTGACAATGCGATCTACGATCACCTCGAGGCTAATTCACTGGACGTAAAAACCCACGGCTATCCATTCGACAAACTTGCACTCTCGCATTGGTTCGGTAATACGTTCCCGATCACCTTGAATGACGAGGATTTGACGGTTGACCCGAATAATTTTGATACCGAGAAACTGGTTTCTGCTCTAACCGCGAAGGTTGAGACTGCTTATAACGCGAAAGTGAAACGCGAGGATCCTGAGTATTTAAGCCGCTTCGAAAAACACATCATACTTACTGTTCATGATAAATTATGGCAGGAACACTTGTATGCAATGGATGATTTGCGCGGGGGTATTTACCTTCGGGCCCACGCACAACGGGATCCACTGGTTGAATATAAGCAGGAAGCTTTTCAAATGTTTGGCGAACTTATTGGGCAGATTAATAACGACATCGCAATGTCGCTTTTTCGATCGAGTTCCAGTGTATCCGCGTTGCAACAACTGTTATCATCACTCCCGCAGCAGGAGGTGCACCGGCTCTACGAGCAGTTTTCTGTCGGGCAGCAGCAGGCTGAACCCGGGGATGTTCACAACCAGGAGGAATCGGCTCAACCAAGGTCAATTCCAAAAGGGATAACGATTCACCGGGACTATCCCAAGATCGGCCGAAACGATCCTTGCCCGTGCGGGAGCGGTAAAAAGTTTAAGAAGTGCTGCGGGCGCTAGCCGGTACCGCTCGCAGATACAGAATACGCATTCGACTTACCTTGAGTTTAGCTATCGGTGCGATGGCGGAAATCTTCGACATTGAGAGCCCGTTTCGTATTGTAAAATGTGGGTTAAAAAGGAAACCCACTGGTGGGCTTCTGCGATATTCACCGGTGAATTCTGTATCTGTACTTTACTCACTTCGAAAAACGTTTTATATTACAATCGTTTTTGAATTGTAATGTATAGGATATTTTACTGGAGTTTTCTTTCAAAAATTCAGGATATTCGAATTGAGGTAGAAAAATTTATTAAATTCAGGAAAAGGTATATTTTGGCTAGTTCTCACGTACAATGGCAGAGTGACGGAGTAAGTAACCGTAACTCAATTACTATAACGGTTCTAATAGCGGTACTTATCGGATTTCACCCCGATCGTTTAACCGAGTCCCGGGTCTTTAGAGCTTTTGGAATACGAAAATTAGGTGGTATCAGGGGATTTATCGGCGCGACCATCACAAACTGGGGTTGTCGACTCACACGAATCCACTGGTTGCCTTATGTCTTCGACAGTTATGTCACAATACCGGTCTGTTCCGTTAGGTCATGTAAATCTAATCTTAGTGAAGATGGACGGGGTCTTATTAGATTGTCACATAACCGGGATTAATACGCCTCGTTGACCCGATGTTCGGGCGTAACTTGTGTTCGACCCTACTGAAATTATGTGGGTCACGAGCCAATCGAAACGGGTCTATTCGACGCAACGCCATTAGACGTTCGATATCGTAGTCTTGCTTCCTTCTCAGGAACACAATTCGGTTTGAATTGCGATCCTGCCTTCATTTTCTGGCCTGAATCATACTTCTATTCTTTATCCTATTCGTATTACGAACGTGATGCCTGAGGATTAATGAAGTATGCTTTTCTCCGAAAATCTGAACCAACCTCGATCGCTCAGCCAGACTGAACGAGCGCCTCTCGCAGCGCGCCTGCGCCCGCGATCTTTTGACGAGTTTATCGGCCAACAGCACCTGTTGGATAAGGGGAAATGGTTGCGTCGTTGCATTGAAGACGATACACTTCAATCGCTAATCGTCACCGGGCCTCCTGGAGTCGGAAAAACTACGTTGGCTGAACTCATTGCGGTCACGACATCGTCCCGTTTTGTCAATATGTCTGCTGTCACTGCAACTGTCGCTGACGTACGCAAGGTAATCCGCGAAGCCGAGCGTGATCAACAAAGCTATGACAGCCGTGCAATTTTTCTCTTTTTGGACGAAATTCATCGATTCAGTAAAGCCCAGCAAGATGCCCTCCTCCCCGCCGTCGAAAACGGTGTTATCCGACTAATCGGTGCAACCACCGAAAACCCGAATTTCTCTATCATTAATCCACTCATCTCGCGATCCAGAGTTGTTCAATTGAACGCCTTGTCCGTTGACGAAATCAAGACGATAATCCAACGCGCGATTACTGACGAGCGCGCTTTCCCGAACCTCGGAATTTCGATTTCGCCGGGAGCGATTGATTTGTGGGCAAACCGTTGCGAAGGAGATGCGCGTAAAGCGCTTGGCGCGTTGGAGACCGCGGTATTATCGATGTCTTCACGTTCCGCACAAGGAGAATTGGCTATTGACACCCAAGAAGCCGATGACGCGATGCCATACAAAGTATTACGGTATGGAGATCAAGAGCATTTCGACTTGATCAGTGCGTTTATAAAAAGTATGCGCGGCAGCGATCCGGACGCTGCAATTTACTGGCTCGCAAAAATGCTTCATGCCGGCGAAGATCTAAGCTTTATTTTGAGAAGAATAATAATCTTTGCCTCCGAAGATATCGGGAACGCGGATCCGCGGGCACTTTCCGTTTCGGTTGACGCGATGCATGCGGCGCAAATGGTCGGAATGCCTGAGGCCCGAATTGTCCTCGCCCAAGCGGTAACTTATTGCGCGACAGCACCCAAAAGCAACGCTTCACATCTGGCCATCGATCAAGCATTATCGGAGATTCGGAACGGGCGAACTCAAGAAGTCCCTGCGTCATTGCTGGACGCACATTCCGGAGCAGCGAAGACGCCCGCGAGTGGACAGGGGTACGTGTCCCCGCATGAAGAGTCCGGAAGAAAAGTTCAGCAGAAGTATATGGAGATACCGAGAAGATTTTATGTACCAAAAGAGTCGGGTTACGAGTCGCATATAAAAGAACGTATGGAGAATAATAATGAAGGCCCTCCGATCGGCGCGCGAGAGGCCGAACATCATGGATAAATACTGATCACCTCGGGGGTTTCGAAATTTCGTTCGGGATCCCCTTCGCGAGTAACTGAAAACCGTCCGATACCCGGACGGCTTGCAGTCTGGTTCGAGGAAATCATGACAGGGATTACTGAATCTAAAAGTGACTTGCGCCAGTGGTTAACGCGTCGTTTATGCGCGCAGACTAACCGCGAGATAGTTTCGGGCAGTAACAGTGTCTGCGGCCATTTATTGCGGGAGTATTGCTTGTTTCGCTCGGGTTATATCGCGTCGTACGCAGCTATCGGCGGCGAGTTGTGTCTTGGCAATTTTGAGCAGGAAGCTAGAAGCCGGGGCGCAAAGATCTATTACCCGCGATTTAACGATGCACAGCAGCAGTATGAACTCGCCGCGGTTTCTGCTTCAGATCGCGGTTTGGTTCCCGGAAAGTTCGGCATAAATGAACCGGAGTGCGCCGCCCCGCTGATTGACGCGAAGATAAGAAAAAATGAGGCCGTTTGGTTAGTTCCCGGCATTGGGTTTGACCCGCACGGGAATCGGCTTGGACGGGGACACGGATACTACGACCGGCTGATGGCCGATACGGCTGGCGTTAAGATTGGAGTCGTGTTTGAATGGCAGATCGTGAAAAAAATACCCACGGGCACCGGCGACATCCCGGTCGATTACATCGTCACAGATCGACGAATCCACGCGTGTCGTAGGTAACAACCTAATCGAATTGATAGCTATACCGAACGTCTTCATCCCGCATGCGGGACGAAAAATCGTTCGGAGTCTCTTACGCAATAATTTTTTAAGTCGTCTCTCCGTATTCTCGGAGTCCGCTTGTGTGGATCGCATAAGCGCGAGTCTCGGGTAATCCGGACCGAAAATTGTACCGCTTGCGGTATACACAGTAATTACTGCTTTAACCTAACTAAGAGAAGGAATGCGAAAAATGGAAATTATGATTGCAATTATTTGCGGTATTATCGCCGGCGTTGTTTGCGATAGAGTTGCCGGCATCTATTTCGGGAAGTCCGCGGCGAACGAAGCTAAAGAAATAAAGAGAATGGCGGTAAAGGAAGCGGAAGACGTTTTGAAGGCGGCAGAGCTTAAGGCGAAGGAAGAATTAATTAAAAGTCGGGATGAATTTGAAAGTTCAACTAAAGAGCGACGGAATGAATTACAGGAGATAGAAAAACGTCTTGGTGAGAAAGAAGGGACGATCGATAAGAAAGTCGATTTAATTCAGAATAGGCTCGACGATTTAGACAAACGAGGGAAACAGATCATTGAGTCGGAACGAAAAATGTCGAATAAAGAAAAAGAACTTGATGAACTCCGAAAGAAACAAATTATTCAGCTTGAAGGTATTGCGATGATGACTCGCGACCAGGCGCGCGTGCAGCTTATGCAAAAGCTGGAGCAGGATCTGGCGAACGAACGTGGATCGCTGGTAAGAAAGTCTGTCGAGGAGATCAAACAGACAGCGAAGCGTGAAGCCCAAAAGTTGATCGTCCAGGCAATGCAGCGGTACGCCGGGGAGTGTGCCTACGAGCGAACCACTTCCACTGTATCCTTGCCCTCGGACGAGATGAAAGGACGCATCATCGGTCGGGAAGGACGTAACATACGGGTATTCGAAGCCGAGACAGGCGTGAACGTACTGATTGATGATACTCCATCGGCAGTGGTAATTACTTGTTTCGACCCGCGGCGTCTGGAGATTGCCCGACTCGCGATGGAACGACTTGTCGAAGATGGACGAATTCACCCGACGCGCGTTGAAGAAATTGTTGTATGGGCAAGAGATGAAATCGACTCGGAGATCATGAAAACAGGAGACGACGCGGTCCACGAACTACAACTGGCTGGCGTGGCACCCCAGGTCATTGAGGTTCTCGGGAGGCTTAAATTTCGCTATAGCTACTCGCAAAATGTCCTTAAGCATTCGATCGAGGTCGCCAGATTTATGGCAACAATCGCGAGCGAACTTGGGTTGAACGTAGAAAAAGCGAAACGCATGGGACTGTTCCATGATATTGGGAAAGCACTTGACCAGGAGTTCGAAGGACCGCATGCGATAATTGGAAAAGATTTTCTTAAACGTGCAGGAGAGGATTCCGAGGTCTTGAACGGTGTCGGATGCCACCATGGGGAGATACCCGCGGAAACGCCGCTGGCGGCTTTAGTTAGTGTATGCGATGCGGTAAGCGCGAGCCGACCAGGTGCTCGTTCAGAAACGAACGAAATCTACATCAAGCGACTGGAACAGCTGGAGGCAATCGGGAATAGCTTCGAGGGTGTCGAATGCTGCTATGCCGTTCAGGCGGGGCGCGAGATCAGGGTGATCGTTGAACCCGATAAAATCGGCGAAAACGAAGCGTATGCTATCTCACGTGACCTTGTTAATAAGATCGAGTCTGAAATGCAGTATCCCGGTCAGATAAAGGTTTGCGTAGTTCGAGAAACCCGTGCCGTCGAGTACGCGAAATAGAAAATCCAGGATTAAGTATTTCGAGCAGGCATTCTGCTGTCCGGCAGGAACTCCCGCCGGACAACCTTTGTAACTCACTGAGCTCAGGTAAGCTAAAAGCTCTCGTTACGAAATTGATGCATAGATCAGGCTAGTTGAGACTGATAAAACAGTAGAATATCGGAGGGACGAATAGAAGACTATCGAGTAAATCCAGGACGCCTCCGAAACCGGGTAAGCTCGTGCCGGAATCCTTAAGTTTCGTGGCCCGCTTAAATACTGAAATCGATAAGTCGCCGACTAACCCAAGTAACGTGAGTATAAATCCCAATAGTATCGCGGCCGGATACGCTATCATTAGTTTTCCACCTAGAAGGTAAACGAAGGAACACGAGACCAAAATACTGAGCGCGATTCCTCCGATTAATCCTTCCCAACTTTTCATCGGACTAATGGCTGGCACGAGTTTTCGATTTCCACCAACGCGCAGTCCCGTGATTCGCCCCACAGCGTACCCGCCAATATCAGCGCTTTTTGTGGTTAAAATCAAATAAAAAACGAGGAGCGGACCGTTCCCGATAAAATAGATTTTGATAAGAAACGCCAAGGTCCACGCAATACAGAGAAATCCCCCGGCGGACGCCAGTAGGTTCATCACGCTGCATTCGAAATTCTGGTCTCGGAATACGCAAATAATAGCTGATACTACGAACCCCCAAACCAACGTATTTTCCACGACTGTATTCGGAATATCAGATACAAATACGCGGCCGTATAACAACCCCGTTGCAACAAAGAGCAATATCCCGAAAAATCCTGTCAATTTTGGAAACCCTGGATACCCGAGAATTTGAGTCATCTGGAAAAATTCATCGAACGCCAGTTTAAGCAAAGTGCACGATAGTGCCATGAAGATAATGGGGGCGGCAACCGAGTTCCAGAACACACTGACGCCGAAAATCGCGATAAAAAAGATTCCGCTGAGTATACGGTGTTTTAGCAATCGCACCTCCTAGCCTTCGAGTTATCAGTTGTAACCTTCGGTGGGGGCTAATTCAAATAATCCCAAAATTCGCCTGATCGCAGATTATATCGTAAACGCCTGCCGCCGTCTCGGTCCGATCGAGATCATTTCTATCCTGGCACCGACCAATTCCGAAAGACGTTCCAGATAATTCTTCGCGTTTTCCGGGAGGGCGTTCCATTCGCGGACGTCCGTCGTGCTGCACTGCCATCCCGAGAAATCCTCATATATCGGGACAACATTCTCAAGATCATCGATGTCCGCCGGCATTGTGTTTATCTCCACGCCGTTAATGCGATACCCTGTACAAATGCGAATCGATTCGAGATGATCTAATACGTCGAGCTTGGTAACAACGAGGGCGTCGACGCCGTTCAACATGACCGCGTATCGCGTAGCGACTGCATCGAACCAACCGCAGCGACGCGGGCGTCCGGTAGTCGCACCGAATTCGTTACCCGCCTTTCGTAACGCATCGGCTTCTACCGCCGATAATTCGGTGGGAAACGCGCCACCTCCGACTCTCGTCGTATACGCTTTGGCGACGCCAATCACTTTTTCAATACACTGCGGCGCTACTCCGGCACCCGTGCAGACACCGCCAATGGTCGTATTGCTGCTTGTTACGAACGGGTATGTCCCGTGGTCTATATCAAGCCAGGTCCCTTGGGCGCCTTCGAACAGGACGGACTTTTTCTCCTGCAACGCCTCATTAACAGACATAGTTGTATCAGTCACCAGCGGCGCCACCTCGGCGACTGACTTCTCGAATATCGCCCACTCTTCGTTGGCGTCTAGAGGAGGCGTATTATCGGTGGCGAAAAGAGTATTTATTTCTGCAAGATTGGATTTATACTGTTGTTCTAACTTGCTCTTATTCTTCAACGACGACGCGCGGATTCCGATGCGATTCGCTTTATCTGCGTAGGCAGGACCGATTCCGCGGAGCGTTGTCCCTATTTTGCCATTATTCCTGGATTCTTTCCAAGCGTCAAGCTCCTTATGGAATCGCAGGACCAAATGTGCACGGGAACTCAACTGCAGACGATCGCGAACCGAAATCCCGCGCGATTCAAGTCCCTCAATCTCAGCGACCAGTCCGATAGGGTCAACGACGACGCCGTTGCCGATTATACAAGATGAATTGGGTCTGAGGATTCCGGAAGGAATCAAATGAAGGATGAACTGGTCATCCCCAATCTCCACGGTATGGCCAGCGTTGTTACCACCTTGGAACCGAACGATAACATCCGCATCCTCCGCGAGGATATCAATTATCTTTCCCTTCCCTTCATCTCCCCATTGTAGTCCGAGCACCACTTTTGCGGCCATAATAATTAAGTCCTAACGATTACAGGATTATCAAAATTTATAACTGGTGAAGTCCGCGATAGCCCGGAAACAGTCCGATTTCCGGGCCATATGGACGCGATTCTCAGCTTCTGCGGTCCGGATACCCGGACCGCGGAAGCGCGGATCCCGACAGTGCGGGACGGCTCCGCTTTTTATGGAGAGACAGAGCCCGCTTAGAATTTATTGTGCCAGAGGTTGCGAATCACAATCTGGCTCGGATACGAAACCACGGCCATCAGTATATACCAAATAACAGCGAAATTTTATCGAGAATCTGAAATTCTATCGGCCTCATCGACATTTGAAAATCGATTGGTCACACCTTGAAGGTATTGCCGGAAACTTTCGGAGCAGAACGGGGGCAGAAGAGGCCAACCATTTCGCGGCGAACGTCTTTTGACTTTCAGGCACCGCGACGCATGACGACGATGCGACAGCATCGCCATACATGAGTCGCCGCACCTGACAAGGCCAAAATACGACTCGCAAAATATCAATTATTTATGCAATCAGGCCAGCTAAGTGCTCTCGTAACGAAATTGATACACGGATCAGGCTACTTCCGAATTTTAAAGATCATACGGTGCTGAGGCTTGGCACCGCTATACTCGTTGCCGCCTATGCGTAGATAGTAGTCGCCTTCTGCCGTATCGTCCGGGATCGGGAAAAAACGTGAAAACAGCTTTTTCTCGCCAGCGTTTATATCGCCGAGATAGAACATTTTGCCGTCTAACCATTCCCAGCGACTGACGCTTCGTGCAAGGACTCTATAGACAACGCCCTCATCACCCTCGTTTCTCGCAGAGACTGAAAGCTTCGCCGTGTCGCCGGGAGCATAAGTTGCTTGGTCCAAGACCCCGCCGATGCTCAAGTTCTCCTCGCGCGAATTAATTCTGCTTTCGTAAAATATACCGAGTTCTTGGTATATTTGAGCGCGTGTTAGCGTCAATTCTTGAATCCCGAGACGCTTATTGGCGAACTGAAGGGTTGACGACTGGTGTTGCAAATCCTCAAACAGCGAGAGGATCTTTTCGCGGTCATCCAGGAGAATACCTTTGAGATCAGTCCGCGTCGTGACCCCTAAATACATGAAATCTTCGCTCGCAACCGGACCGTTATCAATAATTTCTTCCCGCACGATTATATCACCGTGTATAAATTCGTCTGGAACTAATCGTTGCTCCCCCGGTTCGTTATTGGCGCCTTTAATTCGTACTAAAACTAATTTTTCGAAAATCGGAATCTCTTTGATAGTGACCCTGTCGAGATGCCTGAACTTGAACGCGAGAAAACCATTCTCTGTGCCCTTGAATTTCAGGTCAATGACCGGATCACTCTCGGTCGAAATCAGGTCTTTATTTAATAGTTTTCCCGGATAAACCTGCGAGATCTCTTCCGCGTGACCATTTAGATTGAACCAGATAAAAACCAGCGTGAATAAACAGGGGTATTTCATAATGCAGCTTTCAATCTCTTCAAATACATTTTCTTCGCGCTGCTTACCGTCGTGATCATGCGCAGTTCAACCTCAGGATTACAAGCTTCAGGCAGCTCACCTACCGCTTTGCCGCGGAGGAATAGATTGTAGAATACACCACCAAACATCTCCCAGCTCTCCCGACGCGACAGGTCAGGCTCCTTCCATTTTGTAACGGACCAGTATGAAGCCGTTGGATCGTCAATTTCAGACACCATGAATTTTCTCGGGAGCGCATATTCGCTGCGCCCGATACTGGAAGCCCAGGCTGTAAAATCGTTAGCGCAGAAGAAGTTGATTCCGCGCAGTGGTTGCTCGGGATTACTCGTCGAATAACGGGGTTCTGTTTCGCGGAATGTTAACGAATGGCTACCGCTGCTTATCGATTTTCTAATCGTTTCTGCGCTCACACGTTCGGCATTGAGGTAACCGATGAACATTTGTTCCGTAACCGCGTCGCTAAGATAATAGCGCTTCGCGTTGCCACGTTGAAGGGTAAAGCGTAACTTGAATCCGTTTATAACTTCCGCGGGAGGTTCGAGTTGTCGAAAAGCATTACTTAGCTGTTCCCTGAGTTCCTTGACTTCGTTTCTGGATATCACCTCTCCGATTTGTTTGTAACTCGATTCGGCGCGGATAAATAGTTTATACTGCTCAATCGGCTCAGTTTTCTTCAACAAATCCTTTAAGATATTTCTTACTAGAAAAAGAGAGTCGCTCCAATCAACCTCGTCCACGCTCTCGTCAGTGGCGCCCAGTTCCAGGACCGGAATGAGGGTGAGTAGTATGATCAAATTCAGAAGAAAAAGAGAAGTTCGGGAAATCAACATGGTTTATAGGGAAATATATGTTTGAAAGTATCAGAGTCAGGCTAGAATATAGACAAGTGGGTATCGTTTGCAAGTATGTGTATTCCCGCGCGGAGATATAAGGAGAATACAGATCCTCTTAGCCACTGAGCGGTGTTAGTCCCGCATGCGGGAGTACGTACCTAACGGGTACGTACACAAAATCACTGCCTGGCTCAGCGACGAAATTTATGCATAATGTAAGCTGGTTGCTTAGAAACGGCGGATTTCCCGTGCTTGCAGCCTAGCCTGATCCATGCATGAATTTCGTCACGAGAGCTTGCAGTGCGTTTGAGATCAATAAGTTACGAAGGTTTCAAGGCTGAAGGAATAGCGAGCTACTTCAAAGTCTTGGGTTCTTTGTAAGTCATTTAGGTCATGTGCAATGCGTGCTCGCAGTAGAAAGTTCATGCATAGATTAGGCTAGTGTCCCGTGTCTTGAATTCCTTTACATTTGACGAGATGAATTTTTGCGCTTCAAGTGCGTCACTGAGAATAAGGCGATGCCGTAGTATCGTCGTTTTTCACTGACGTGTCTTGAGCGCCAAAAGGCACTCGCCCAAAGGGTTACGTCTATTTCAGTACAGGGCGGCGTTAGTGAGTTTGGTACGTACCTACGGGTACTTACACAAAATCACTGCCTACCCCTGCACTAAAATAGACGTAATCAAATGTAAGGGAATTTAAGACACAGGCCACTAGTTCCATAAGGCTATAACGACCGCGGCAATCTTTACTCGCCAAGTATACTGCAAGCAGTACAATTTTTGGATAACTCGCACCTAACCACGCGAGAGAATTCGAACGATATTTCGAAAACCTGATGATTTTCGGTATACAGTAAAATCTGGCCGCCGTGATTACCTCAATTATGTCGTCGTAGTAAGACCCTGTTCAAAAAGGGTTCTACCCGATATTTATTAGTCAAATTCACTGACGAATTTCTGGATTTTCCGATGACTTTGCACTATTCGGTATGGATTACTTGCGGTTGTCCCTGAGTAGGATAGACATTCCTGTCTGTCCAATCGATGCGGTCTGCCTAGATAGAAAAGAATGTCTATCCTACTACCTTTCGAACAGGGTCTAGTACGTCTGTCACTGATTTATTTATACCGAACGTCTGGTCGAACAGTCGTCGCCCAGGTGGCTTATTCCGGTTAAAAAACTCGAAGACGTTCGGCATATGATACGGTGCCCTATAAACACAAATAGTATGTGTCCCCAATCTTTTGACCCCAATCTTTCCGAATTTTATACTTTTTCGTAAATTTCGTAATTGACATTCGTTTACGTACATTTGATATTCACGTTCGTCTTCGTATTTATAAAAAAGACTTTTTACGTAACCGCGTTAAGACGCACGAAACAGATCCTGAAATGCAAGAATTTGTAGGGCGACAACGCCGGATCTTGTATGGATGGATAATGGCCGCACTATAAAAGGTCGGCACGCCACGGTATGGTGTGCTGTATTGGGTTTGTCATCGTCCGAATCTATTTAGTCCACGTTCAATAGTGCGTCCGAAATTCACTGGAGATAACCGCACTATCGATTAATGTTCTATCGACAGTGCGGTTTTGAAACGGTACCCCAGCAGAGCCGCATTGTTGAGAGACGATGCGGCTTTTATATTTTTAAAAGTTGGGACATAACACTTTATTACGGAGTTATTTATGAAAACGAAATCACCGTATTTCAAAAAGACAATTGAGCACCTGAATTTCGCCCAGAAAACGCTTGAAATTATTCTTCCATACGGAGGCCGCTAGCTATTATGAAAAATTCGTATTGTGATCCTATCAATAACTCTGCCCCAAAAAAAATATTATTTATACATAGCGGTTCCTCGAAAAAATATTTAGCATTCGAAACTGCCTTTCGCATCGGCGTCGAGCCATATCTCCTCCATCCAGGCCCTGGCTGGGGGGATGATTATGCCTGCGAAACATTCTACACCCGCGACCTCCCTCTCTCCGAAACGCTACAAATTGCCGAAGAATCCCATCAGAAAATAGGCTTCAATGGTGTGGCTACATTCTGGGAGGAAGACGTGCCAACATGTGCACTGATCGCAGAGCGCCTCGAATTGCCCGGTAACACTCCACGTGCGGCGATTAATGCCCGAAGCAAATACGCCATGCGACGGGCACTTCAACAGGCAGATGTTCCCGTGCCCCGATTTCACCTGATTACCAGCGAACGCTCTTTGTTGCAGACATGCCGAAAACTGACCTTCCCCGTCGTACTTAAACCCGAATGGGGCGCAGACAGCGAATGGGTTACGCTTATAAGAACCGAGGACGACGTTTCTCGCGTATTTAGGCGGGTTAAAGACTTGGCGCGAGTTCAAAATAGTATCTACCCATATCCTGAGAATCGTTTTTTGATCGAAAAATACATGCGTGGTCCGGAGGTTAGTGTCGAAGGTGTTGTATCCAACGGCCATGTAACGATTTATGCGATCATTGACAAAGCCAAGATGGATGATGAGTCGTTTATTGAACGTGGTGAGACGACTCCGTCACAGTTGCCTCCTTCCGTCCAGGAAGATGTTTCGGACATGGTACGGCGGGGCGTTCACGCCCTTGGACTAACTAATTCAGGTGTTCATGCGGAAATAAAAATAACGCCTTCGGGTCCGCGCATCGTCGAGATTGGCGCTCGGATGGGCGGGGACTGCATACAGCCGCTTGTAAAACGGGTGTACGGCATCGATTTGGTTGAGGAGAATATCAAGGTCGCATTCGGCATGCCGCCGAGCGCGCCGCGTGTGGCTGCTGGTTTCGGGCTGTCCGGTACGTTGGTGCCGAATCAACCAGGCCGATTACAATTGATGCCGATCGGGTTTTCAAAGATACCAAAAAACGTCATCGAAATCGTGGTGACAAAGCAAAATGGAGATCATGTGTTGACGCCGCCGCTTGGATACGACAACCTCGCATGGATTAGTGTTTGGGGTAGGTCATATCGAAGCGCGAAAAAGAACCTTTCCGAGTACATGGCGCGTGTAGCCGAGGCATGTATCATTCATCCGCAAAATATGCCGCATACGTCCGACATGATGCTCACGGATTAATTTTCTCAGTCATCATATGAAACATATTCTAATTGTTCACACTGCCGTCGATCCAGCCCCGTATACGCTTTCTCTATCTGCCGGGTATCGATTCGCCTTGCTTAAAAAGTGCCCAACAAAACGTGACTATGACTGTTTTGATCGTGTCCTCGATGTGTGCTACGAAGACGACATTGGAGAAGCGCTCGCACAGGTTCGGTCACTGCATGAACGGGACCCCCTAAACGGGGTTCTTAGTTTTTCCGAGAGTGGCGTATTAATGGCTTCGTTTATCGCGCGCGACTTGCAGCTCCCCGGCAGTGCGCCGCCTGCGGTCCTCCGCGCCCGGAACAAATATCTGATGCGTCGAGCCATTCAAACTGCCGGTCTACCATCTCCGCGTTTTCATCTTGTTCGTTCGGCACAGCAAATTCAGAAGGTCATTCGTCGGCATGGGAATCCGATGGTCCTGAAACCCATTAGCGGGTCTTCCAGCTATGGAGTAATTCGGCTTACACCGAAAGATTCATTGAGTGAGATCAACGCTCATCTAACGGAAGTCAGACGTTACATACAAACCTATCGCCAGCAGAATACTCAATATCCCTTCGAATTCTGGCTGCCGGGCTCGGGCTACGGGATAAATATTTCGGACGTTATGGATCCGGAAATTGAATTTCTCCTGGAGGATTTCATTGATGGCGTCCAGGTGAGTGTCGATGGAATCGTGTCCAGAGACTCGGTTTCCTGTTTCGGAGTGATAGAAGTTGAGCGGGTGAAGCACGACGACTATTTCATCGAGTACGAGGAGTGGATGCCGACTCATCTCGGAGCGGACCGGGAAATGGAGATTCAGGACATTGTCATGAAAACGATCCGCGCGATCGGTCTAAACAACAGCTGTTTTCACTGTGAATTGAAGCTAAACGAGAGCGGAATTTTCCCTATAGAAATCGCGGCTCGACGAGGTGCGGATAATGTCACTGATTTCTTGAAACGCGTGACGGGGGTGAATATTTACGAGGAAGCCATGCGTATCGCCGCAGGGGAGTATAGGGTCTATGATTCAGTGTTATATAAAGGCTGCATGAAGATGCGCTACTTCTTACCCGAAACGCCAGGCACACTAATTCGCATCAACGGCGCCAAGACCGTGCGGCAGGACTCACGGGTTAGTGAATTACACCTTGAATACGCCCCTGGCGACCGAGTTCTGACACCCCCGGACAGCTACGAATTCCTAGGGTACCTGAGCGTATTCGACCGTACACCAGACGCTGCTGCTGCTGCCCTGGAATCGTTGTATGCCCAAATAAGCTTTGATATTGACTCGACCACGAAAAGCGAATTGGTGACCGCATCGTGAAAATTTCACAAGCAGTCTTATTCGTCCAGCCCAGTAACGACTACGCTCACCGTATTCGACGGCATATCCCGGACGCGGTGATGCTTGCGACTCCAGAGCGGGCGGAGCAATTGAAGGATCATCCCCTCGTGATTAGCAGCGATATTAATTGTCTCGAATCCACATATCAAATCGTGTCCAAATTTGCGCAGGATCACCAACTGCAATATGTCGGCATCACAACTTTTATTTGTGAAAGCATGGAGGTTACGGCAGAATTAGCAATGCTCCTGGAACTGCCGTTTCACGATTCCGCGGCAGTATTTAATACACGTAACAAAGCACAGACATGGGCGTTGTGGAACCATGCCGGGGTCTCTACCCCGGAGTCTTGTCAAGTTTCCAACATTGATGATTTGGTGGTGTTCAGTGATCGTGTACCGGGTCCGTGGATTCTCAAGCCGTGTAGCGGATCCGGTAGTGAGTGGGTATTACGTGTTGATGATTCGACGAAGTTGCCACTGTCGCATCAGCGGATGGCAGACAGACTATCCTCCCATAGAAACGTCCCGATACCCTACATAGTTCAGCAATTCATTGAAGGACGCGAGTTCAGCGCGGATCTAATGATAACGTCAGATAGTATGTCAGTACTGCGTCTTACTGAAAAATACCTCGTTCCGTGTGCGGGCCACGCGGGGCATGTCGGGGCGTACTTCCCCGGGCAGGTGAGCGAAGACGATTTTTGTTTAATGAAAGTTGTGTTCGATCGCGGTGTAAAGGCTCTCGGAATAGAGCGGGGGATCGTCATGGTTGATGCTATCTTGACCGACACCGGGTTTTACCTGTTGGAAATGGCATTGCGACCGGGAGGCGATTGTCTACCTGACTTTTGTTTGTATTCTTCGGGCTATGACCCGATCAAGGCAGCATGCAACCTGATTCTCGGTCATAATCCTGCCGTCTCGTTTAATCAACATGAAATCAACGTTGCCGGATTACATTTGACCTCTGATTGGCAGGGTGTGGTCACAGCTATCGATTTCAGGCGTTTGAGTGATGATCCTGCGGTACTTCATGTTTCCCCGTATTGCGGCGTGGGGGATCGAATCGCCTCCATGCGTGAGTGTTACGGAAATTCAATCCTGGCTGCGTGTATTGCGCACTATAATAATCCGAAAGAGTTGCCGATTTTAATTGAGCGTTTAACTCAACTAATTGATATCTCGATCGACAGTTCACCTGAAGATTTACAGTACGATTGAGAGCTAGAAAAAGTTAGCCTTTAATTTTTCACAATTCGATAGTGATCAGAATGATAGAAACACACTCAAAGGAAGAGTTACTCGGTCGCATTGGTGCCTTGCTCGAGCAGGACTCATGCGACCTTCATACGGGCGAACTACATTCATTGATCAGAGACGTTTTGGATAATCAGGCTACCTATTTGCGTGCGGCCGAAAAATTTGGGACTCCACAATATCTGTTCGACGAAGCCCGGTTGTTTCAGCAAATTTCGCGTTTCCAGAAAGCGTTTAATAATTCCGAATATCCAGTGCATACGCACTATGCGTTTAAGGCGAATCCTTCACTCTGTGTTGTTCGTGCTGTTCATAAAGCGGGGATAAACGCTGATGTATCAAGCGGTTTGGAACTTGACCTGGCGTTACGGTGCGGTTTTAACCGCATCGTATTTAGCGGGCCGGCTAAAACGGACGTTGAGTTGCGCCTGGCGTTACAGCATTCAGATCGGGTTACGGTACACCTGGACAGCTTTCGAGAACTTGATCGTCTTGAAATTCTTGCCGCTGAGATGGACCGCACAATCGACGTCGGAATTCGCTTGAATACCAAGGGACACGGGCTATGGACTAAATTCGGCATCCCGCTCGATACACTTCCTGACCTGGTGCAGCGAGCGCGGACAGCGTCACATCTCATGCTTCGCGGTATCCAATTTCATCTAAGCTGGAACCGAAATTCAGAGGGATATGTGCGAACCCTCTGTGACCTGGGGAAGGTCCTTCGCACGGTCGCGCCCCCTAATGGTTGGCGTTTCATCGATGTCGGTGGCGGCTACTACCCTGAAGACGACGAGGCTGCGTACCCCTGGCTTACGGGTCGAGGTCTTCTATTGTCGCAAGCCGGAGTCACTTCGGCGGGAAGTCCGCCTGAAGACTGGGATCTACGTTATCTCCTTCATGCGGTGCAACCGATAGAAACCATGGCACAGGATATTTTCGATGCCTTCGATAAACATATTCGAAGCTGGTGTGACGCTGAGTTATGGTTGGAACCCGGAAGATATCTGGTCAACCCCGCGGTCCATCTACTTCTTGGAGTCGTTGATGTGAAACATTCAGAAATTGCGATTACCGACGGTGGTACAAATCTATTGGGCTGGGAACGCTTAGAAGCGGAGCATTGCCCGTTAATTAATTTGTCGCGCCCGGCAGAAACCCAACGCCGTACCAGTGTATATGGAAGTTTATGTACGCCCCACGACTTGTGGGGATATACCTGTTACGCGTCTGATATTCGTGAGGGGGATGTGTTAGTGGTTCCGGCACAGGGTGCGTATGTGCAAACGCTTGCTCAGAGATTCATTAAACCGATCTGTCAGACAATCGGGTTGAATTCGCAGGGTGATTTACGACGGATCAACGAGGAAGAATCAGTCGACGACCGATACCCTGAACTGGGGCGGACGTCGGCACCTGGGACGTTATGAGAGTTTATACTGTATGCAGTACAATTTCCGGAAGACTTTTAATTTATCAGCTATAGGCTATCGAACGGTATTTCGAACAGCCGTTCTGCTGGCCAGCAGAATGCCGATTAAAAACTCGAAGGCGTTCGGTACAACCCAAAAATTAACAGTTTTTCTGTCGAATGGCAGGTCATTGAATATTAAAATGGATTCCATGTCCGAACTGATCGGATGAGGACGCATTGTACACCCCCCGTTATATAGTAGGTTGTATTCAGGGCTGTCAAATGTGACTTTGAATTTATCAGCTATAAGATACCGAACGGTATTTTTTAACCGGAAGACGTTCGGTATATAATACGGTGCCCTATAAACACAAATAGTAGGTGACCCAATCTTTCTCAGGGACAACTAACGCAGTACAGATTTAAGGAATAAAAAAATGAGTCAGAAATCTTATAAAATAACACGAGGTACGGGCCCCATAGTGGTGGCGGCAATTCATGACGGCCATGGGTTGAGAGACGAAGTTGCAAAAATAATTGCTCTATCCGATTCCGAACGATTAAGAGAAGAAGATCCCTGCACTGGTGAGTGGACGACCGTGGCGGATACACGGATCATTGGACTCCGGTCACGATTTGAAGTTGATCTGAACCGGCCGCGGGAGAAAGCCGTCTATCGGATTCCGGCGGACGCTTGGGGGCTTCATGTATGGGAAACAGCGCCATCTGATGCAGTCGTGGCCGAATCCCTAGGGCAGTACGACGAATTTTACGAGGAAGTTCGAACGGCTCTCGCCAAGCTGCAAAAAGAAAATAAGCATGTTGTGGTGTATGATCTCCATACCTATAATCATCGCCGTGACGGTCACGATAAATCACCGGCTGATGCATCGCTCAATCCTGAAGTCAATATAGGAACCGGCACAATGAATCGCGATCGTTGGGGACCATTGGTTGATCGCTTCATGAGCGACCTGCACGCGTTCGATTTTCAGGGACGTCAATTAGATGTCCGGGAAAATGTAAAATTTCAGGGTGGGCAATTCTCCCGTTGGATACATGAACAGTTTCCAGAAACGGTTTGTTCCATAGCCATTGAATTCAAGAAGTTTTTCATGGATGAATGGACTGGGGAACCGGATACGGTCCAGGTGAGTGAGATAAAGAAAGCCTTACTTCACACGATTCCAGGAGTGCGGAAGGAAATTGAAAGGTTAGATAAATCCAATGCCTGATAAAATATCCAGCATTACAGAAAGCTTTTCCGCTAAGACGATCAATTCTCTCTGCAAACGTTTGTTAGCCAATGACGGACTGACTGAATCCCTGCCGGGAAACGGGAGTATTCACAATGACCGTCCCCTACCCTTTATCGGCGTTTTTCGTCGCCCCCCGAACAACGGAGATCCGGGAACAGAAAAACTAATCTCGGGTGAGGCGTCCTATTTAATCGCTGACTCTCAATTCGACGATTATACACCAACCCTTGTTCGAGCCCTTGCGAAGGAGTTGACCCGGAAATTTAATGCCGTCCTTATTGTCGAGATTTGGGCGGCCGATCCTCTTCAGGGTGAGAACAATCACTCCGACGGTGGTTGTCGGCCTGGATTTACTATTCTGACGTCCCGCAACCGGCCACCAAGCAAAACCATTGAAGCGTTAGTTAAATCATTGGAAGCAGTAAAGATAAATAAGCAAAAAGCTGAGGTTAAAGTCACTTACGGCGAGAACCGTTGTTCGTGTAGAACGACGCCGCTTATCCAGCACAGGGAAGCGCGAAAACTTAATTGTTTTGTTATTGGTATTGAAATCGCCCCGATCTATCGAGATTCCAAAACCGGCGAGGTATTTCCTGTTTTGCTGCGACTATTTCAACGTCGATTCGCTCATGCCTTACGCCGAGGATTTTTTGAATTCTCCAGATCACACACGACATTTCGACCGGGAAATTATCTCGCGCTCGGTAAGCGAACGCTTGGAAAGGAGGTGCTGACTATCGATCGAAAACTGGCCGAAATCAGTAATTCCTTTGATTTCCTATTACAGGCGACTCCGGTGAATATGAAAGATGCCTGGGACTCTTTTGTACGTTTAAGATATAAACGAAAACCCGTCTTCTATTATCGCCCGCTACCGATTGATCCGGCATTCGTCAAGTTAAAGCTCTATAAGATAATTCTGGAGCGGGTAGAGGATCCGACCTTAGCACATCTGTTTCGTTTGAAACGCCGGGAACTGGATCGCCAGTTAACAATGATGGAAGATCTTGAGACCGACAGATTCTTGTTCGGCGGCCTTCAATTATACGGAAAATTGGACGATGGATTTATCGATACAGCCAAAAACTTGCTGCTGCGAATTCCGAACGATAAATCCAGTAATTCCGACAAAGGGTCGTTGGATGCCAACGAGTTTGCGCGAAAGGCTGAGGAGGAGTTCGACTATTACCGCGGGTTATATCCCGGAATGTCCACCCGGATAGAGATTAGAGAGGATATTATCGGGCTGATGGTTTCCCACGGCAACCTGCTCATCGGACACCAGACCACCATTCCGGCATCGCGAGTCAATGCGCTGCTTGCCCACGAGGTCGGAACCCATGTTTTGACCTGGGTCAACGGCAAGGTCCAACCATTTCAACAACTCTACACCGGATTGCCGGGTTACGATGAATTGCAGGAAGGCCTTGCGGTGCTGGCAGAATTTTTAGTGGATGGGTTAAGTGGTTCGCGACTTCGCCTGTTAGCTGCCCGCGTTGTCGCCGCGAACAGCCTGGTTGACGGTTCTTCATTTGTAGACTCGTTTCAAGAATTGGTTGAGATTTATCAGTTTGATAAGAAAACAGCCTTTACGGTGACCAGTCGTATTTTTCGTGGCGGCGGATTGATTAAGGACGCTGTATATTTACGTGGTTTAATCAAAATACTCGAGTACGTAAAAAACGGCGGAAATATTGAACCGTTGTACATTGGAAAAATCGCGGCAGAGCACGTTTTGATGGTCAACGAACTCCGGCTCAGAAAGGTTCTCGTTCCAGCCCCGTTACGACCACGTTTTCTCGATGACCCTCTGGTAAAAACACGACTGGACAGGGTGCGCAGTGGAATTAGTGTGCTGGATTTGGTTTCTTAGTGTTCAAGATATGCTTTTGGGCGGATCCGGTTGCGTTTCAATTTCGTACGCCTACTCGTAATCTTAATCTTAATCGCATTTCACCTTTGGTTTAAATACCACACTAAAGTGTGAACTCCAACGGCCTGTCCAGCAGAACTCCAGATTACACGGGCGAAGCGCATGTTGGAGTTCACAACTTCAGTTGTGCTGGCTATCCGCTAACGGAACACTGCTAAAGCAGTGAACTCCAACGACCTGTCCAGCAGAACTCCAGATTACACGGGCGAAGCGCATGTTGGAGTTCACGCTTCAGCGTGGTTTTTAAGTTTCCGGCAAGAAATACCACACTAAAGTGTGAACTCCAACGGCCCGAACACATATAAATCCTTAACTTGGTGACATTAGCATCAACAGAGGGCAAACAGCCTCGTCGGACTCTCCTCAGGAGTTTCACCGCTCTCCTCTTGAAACATTGAGTAATTTGACTGAGATTTTCACCATGAAGGACATGAAGGGCATGAAGTAAAGACTTTTTATATTTTCCCCTTCATGCTCTTCATGTCCTTCATGGTTGTAAAGCATTATCCGGTTGGCGGGTTGCTCCCTTGCACCGCTAATTCAAGGGGCTCCGGGATGATCGAAGCATTGTATTTATCAATTAATCTGCTACCTTGAGTTATCGCCGTTTGCGTATTAACTTCCGCAGTTCTTCCGCAGTTCTTCCGCAGTTGGGACACTTTCAGCAATGACATATCAACCATAATCACTCAAAGGAACCGTAAAATGAAAATAGGATTCGTCGTAAATGATATCAAAACTGAGGAAAGCGGCTATAGCACCACCCGCCTAGGAATGACCGGGATTAATGCGGGGCATGAGGTGTGGGTGATGGGCGTCGGAGATATGGCGTATGATGTTGATGAGAAAATTCGCGCCAATGCGCGCACTGTTCCCAAGAGTAGTTACAAATTGACGGAAACTTATTTATCGGACTTGCAGGGACCGAAGGCAAGAGCTGAGCGCATTACGGTCGACGATCTTGATATTCTTATGCTGCGTAATGATCCATCCCAGGACACAGGCTCTCGGTCATGGGCTCAGACATCCGGTATTAATTTCGGGCGTATCGCCATGCGTCATGGTGTCATTGTACTGAATGATCCGAACGGTCTGGCGAAAGCGATGAATAAAACCTATTTCCAACTTTTCCCACAGGAAGTCAGGCCCAAAACTGTAATTACGCGTAGTCGGGATGAAATAAAGGCGTTCGTTAAAGAGCAAGGCGGCAATGCGGTGCTTAAACCGTTGCAAGGATCCGGCGGTGCCGGCGTTTTCCTGGTACGGCCTGAGGATAAGGCTAATCTAAATCAAATGATCGATTCCCTAACTCGCGATGGATATGTTATCGCGCAGGAGTATTTGCCGGCAGCCGCCGAGGGGGATACGCGACTTTTTCTGATGAACGGCCGGCCACTGCGTTATAAGGGCAAATACGCGGCCTTTAGAAGAGTGCGATCCGGTGATGATATGCGGAGCAATATCCATGCGGGCGGTAAGTTAAGAGAAGCGGAGATTGGCGAGGAGGCATTACGGCTGGCGAAGATTGTACGGCCGAAATTGGTGCAGGATGGGATGTTTCTGGTAGGCCTTGATATTGTCGGTGATAAATTGATGGAAATCAACGTATTCAGTCCAGGGGGTCTCGGCAGCGCTCAAAAGTTCGAGAAGGTAAATTTCAATAATGCGGTTATTGAGGCTCTTGAGCATAAGGTGGATTGTATGAGTTACTATCACCGAAAATTTGATAACGTCGATATGGCGACGTTATAAGCAGGCGGATTTCTGTCTACAGAAGTTCACCGACACCGTTTGCAACGAACTTGCGCATTCTGTTCGAGCACAAAAGTCAGTCGCTGGAGTCGCAGGCAATTCAATGATCCTGATCAGCTGTTCTCAAGCAGTCTATCGGACTTTGGAAGAATAACCTGCCAAACTGACATTGTCGGCCCATTTTTGTCCGGATTATTGCCAGCCCCATGGAGTATGATATTCGCCTTTGACTTGGCCAAAAGCATCCTCCGTTTACCGATTATACTGCCCGCGATCTCTCTCCGCATAAGCTGTGAGTCTCGGACATTCTGAAGCGGAATTTATCAACAAGCAAGTACTAGGCCTAAAATAAGCGAACATTCCGATTTCGTACTCGTACTCGTACTCGTTAATCTTCCTGGTTTTTCGAGGTGAAATTTGGGAAGGGATTACGATTATGATTACGAGTACGATTACGAAGAAAATCCAATGAAAAGTTCGCTGGAACTGGGACTAGGAGCCTGTCGGGCTTTAGACGAATCGCGTGAATTATTCAGGCTAGGTCACGTGTGGAATAGCTATAATTCATCGCTCGTTCGGGTGTTTTACCGAGCCGCTCTCAGGATACGAAACCGACCGCGCGTCGGAATAAGTTTGAAAGAATTGACTCAGCCAATCGTATCACAACCCCGTACTGACTTAAAGAAACAAGTATAATGAAGACAACGTCACCGGCGTCGCCGGCCACGAAAATCACTGATTCATTCATCAATGATATCCAGACCAGAATCGAAAACAACGAGCGGGTTCGTCGCGCCCTCCCGATTTGGGGGCGGGTTCACATTGATCGGTCATTGCCGTTTCTGTGTGTATACCGGAAAGTAACAGATTACGAGAGTATCGGAATTGAACGGTTGGTGATGGGAGAGGCCTCCTACATTACCGCTTCTGGAGACAGGGGCCTGCAGAAAAGTCTCGGTTTACTGGTACAATCGATCGCAAGGACACAGGCAGCCAGTTTCGGGGCATTCCTGATTCTGGAAATCTGGGAATTAACCGAAGACGAAGTTCACATTGACGGTCCAATTTATAAGCCGTACTTTCAGATAGTCCGGCCCGCGAAAACACCCCTTTTATCAACCATTGAGACCTTCGAAACTGAATTGCGGAAAGTAAGGTATCGTGGGCATCTTGCCGATGTCGATGTCGTTACTGCTCCCAGAATCAGGCCACTCGATTTAGCGCCTTTGATAAGCGCCGCGAAAGCATCAGAGTTTTCCTGCCACGTTTTAGGACTGAAAGTTCGCCCGATATATCGCAGTCATCTTGCTGATGAAACCTTTCCTCTGGTTCGCCGTTCCTTAAATCGAAGAATTTCCAAACCGCTGAAACAAACCTTTTATGAATTCATGCGCGGTAATACCACAGGCCGTCCGCGACATTATACGGCGCTTGGACGGAGGAGTGTGGTGAAAGCGGTTTGGGAAGTGGATCAAGCGCTTGCCGAAATCAGTAATCAATTCGATTTTCTATTACAGGTCACCCCGATTAATTCCACAGCCGCATGGGCAGGTTTCAAAAAGAATCGATTTCAAAAAGACCCCGTGCTTATTTATCGTCGAATGCCGATTGACCCCATTGCCGCTAAAAGAGCCTTATTTAAGGTGCCGATAGAGAGAATCGAAGATCCTGTCCTCGCGGAGCTATTTCGATCTCAACAAATGGAGTTGGATCGTAAATTGAGCATGCTTGCGGACAGAGGGACATTTCGTTTTCGTTATGGGAGTGTGCAGTTATACGGCGTAATCGGCGCGGATCTATGTGACACCGCACGAAAAATTCTGACTCAATTTCCGTCTAACAGCGAAGATGAAAACCGCAAGACGTTTCTGGATGCCGCGTCCGTCGCTGCGTTGGCCACTACGGAATTAGATAGATTGAGAGAGTTACTTCCGGGCATGAAATCAGTGGTTGAGATCCATGACGACGTTTCCGGCCTGATAGTCTCTAACGGGAATTTGCTCATTGGGAGCCGGGCGAAAATTCCCCGGTCGCGGGTTCAGGCGCTACTCCAACATGAGATCGGCACGCATGTTTTGACTTATTTTAACGGTCGTTCTCAACCCTTTCAACAACTCTACATCGGTCTCTCGGGTTATGATGAATTACAGGAAGGCCTAGCGGTCCTGGCGGAATACCTCGTGGGGGGGCTAAACAGGAACAGACTGCGGCTATTAGCTGCACGCGTTCTGGCTTCGGATTTCATGCTAGACGGTGCATCGTTCATTGACGTCTATCGCGAGTTAACGGAGTCATTCGCCTTCAATCAAGCCACGGCATTCTCCATTTCCGTGCGGATCTTCCGGGGTGGTGGACTGACCAAAGACGCCGTATATTTGCGGGGGTTGATAAAACTTCTGGAGTATCTGAAAAACGGCGGTGACCATGAAATCTTGTTTATGGGGAAATTTGATTTCGATCATATCCCGCTTATTCGGGAATTATTGTGGCGAAAAGTGCTGAAATCGGGACCGCTTCGCCCAAGTTATTTGGCGAACGACGAGTCGCTTACCCGACTAGCCCATGTTCGCAGTGGATTGTCTGTTGACCAATTAATCAAAAAGGGGTAAATGATGAGAATCGGATTGTTCGTAAATAATGTCAATACGGAAGAGGCAGTTTACACCACAACACGACTAGCATTATCCGCGACTAATCGTGGACATGACGTATGGTTGATAGGAGCAAGCGACTTTATCTACGATGCCGACGAGAGCATCCGTGCCCGTGGACGTTCTGTTCCGAAGAATAAGTATAAAACATGTGAATCCTATCTTGCCGATCTTCAAGGGAAAAAAGCGAGAACAGAGCGCATCAGTGTTGATGATTTGGACGTTTTATTTTTGCGCAACGATCCTTCCACCGAGACTGGTGATCGTTCATGGGCGCAAGCAGCCGGGATTATATTCGGACGCGTGGCGATGCGACATGGAGTGATTGTGCTTAATGATCCCAATGGACTATCCAGCGCCATGAACAAAATGTACTTTCAATTGTACCCGGAAGAAGTACGTCCTCGAACAATCATCACCCATAATCGGGATGACATTAAGAACTTTGCCAAAGAAGAGGGAGGTACGATTGTTCTTAAACCTCTTCAGGGGTCAGGTGGGCAAGGCGTGTTTCTCGTACGTCCTGAAGATCGTTCTAATTTGAACCAGATGATTGATGCAGTAGCACGAGATGGCTATGTGATCGCTCAGGAATATCTGCCGGCCGCGAATGAAGGTGATACGCGATTGTTTTTGATGAATGGTCAGCCGTTGCGATACAAAGGGAAATATGCCGCCTTTCGTCGTGTTCGAGCTGGCGATGATATGAGAAGTAATGTCCACGCGGGCGGGCAAAAACAAGCTGCAATTATTACCGACAAAGAGTTGGAACTCGCAGAAATTGTCCGGCCAAAACTCGTCTTAGACGGGATGTTTTTGGTGGGGTTGGATATTGTCGGTGACAAGTTAATGGAGATCAATGTTTTCAGTCCCGGTGGCCTCGGAAGCGCACGCCAGTTCGAGAAAGTCAATTTTGCCCACTGCGTAATTGAAGCTCTAGAGAAAAAGGTTCAGTATATGAGCTACTATCGAAGGAATTTCTCTAACATAGAAATGGCAACGCTATGACCACCTGCCGGTTTGATTCGGCATGGGTTGAGGAACTTACTGAACGGCTGTCCCGCAATCAGCAAGTTCGTCGGTCGCTTCCTGATAAAGGTCGGTTGCATATCGACCGAAAGTTGCCGTTTTTATGTGTATACCGACGGCCCACCGATATTATTGACAGCGGGATGGAGCGATTAATTGTCGGAGAGGCTGCCTACCTGAAGTTTAGCGCAGCCGAAAAGGACCGCGAAAAGATATCCGAATTAATTGAGAAAATCGTCCGGGTATTAGTCAAGGAATTCGGGTCGTTTTTGATCCTGGAAGTTTGGTCGATGCGGGATTGGGAAGCTGGGACACCGGTCAAAAATGGCCTGCGAAAACCCACCTTCAAAATAGTTTCTGACTTTGACAGAACACCGCAGGCTACTCTCGAAATCTTGCAGGCTGAGTTGCGAAAAATCCAGGTTTCCGACCGTCTTTCGCAGGTTTCACTTACCAACAAGCATAAGGTGGCCCCGATCGGATGCCAGCCCCTCCTTGCCCCGGAGACAGCAGCAGCACTTTCCTGCCATCTAATCGGTCTTGAAGTATCTCCAATATATCGAGACACTCACGGATCTGTGATTCATCCCCTCGTTCGCCAAACGCTGCACCACAAGATTTCGCAGTGTTTAAGACAAACTTTTTTCCAGTTCATGAGCGAACAGACCCCGAAACAGCCTGAACATTTCCACACACTCGGCCGCAGAGCAGTCGTCAAGGCCGTTTGGGACATCGACGAACGCCTGACGGCTATTGTCAACGGGTTCGATTTCATCATGCTCAATACACCAGTAAATGTGAATCCGGCGTGGAAGTTGTTCAAACGAAACAATTACCGGGAGATGCCCATATTTCGATATCGACCGTTACCCTTTTCGCCGCCGGAGTTAAAACGGCAACTCTACGACATCCCTATTCGTCGTGTAGAAGACCCCACCCTTGCAGCATTATTTGAAGAGGAGCGAAGTCAGATCGATTTAAGGATATCGATGCTTGGCTATCGAAATACCTGGAAATTTTTGTACGGTAGTTTGCAACTATACGGCGGAGTGGACGATCAGATATTGAAGCTCGCAAATGAAATACTAGCGAGATTTCGCACTCGTGCCCGAAGTCGCGACAAGGGTAACTGGGTCAATGCGGTTGAATTTACTGAATCGGCGCGAAAGGAAATTGAATATTATCAACACATTTACGCCGAGTTCACGCCCTCGGTGAAGATTCGAAAAGACGTCTCAACATTAATGGTGAATCGCGGAAATCTACTCGTTCCCGAAAGCCTAAAAATCCGGGCGAATCGCGTAAATCCCCTGATACAGCATGAAATCGGGACACATTTACTGGTTCATTATAACGGTTCAGCCCAACCCTTTCGCCTCATCCGCTGCGGATTGCCCGGCTACGAGGAGTTGCAGGAAGGGCTTGCCGTTTTTGCCGAATTCATGGTCGGCGGATTGAGTTCGTCGCGGCTTAGGGTGCTGGCGGCACGGGTTATTGCAGCGGACTCTTTGACTCGCGGCGCTTCTTTTGTGGAAACATGCGCCGATTTACAGTCAAAATATGATTTTGACTGGCACATGGCATTTTTGATTACCACCCGCGTCTATCGCGGCGGCGGACTAACAAAAGACGTTGCCTATTTGCGGGGGCTCGTCGTTTTGTTCAACTATATTAAAGATGGAGATTGCCTTGATACGCTCTTTGTTGGCAAATTCGGAGTCAGTCATATTCCAATCATTGAAGAGTTGTCGTGGCGTCAGGTTTTGAAGGCACCGCCGCTACGTCCACGTTACTTCGAAAGTGAGTCGTCACAGCGACTGCTACGCCAGATTCGTGATGGTTTAACTGTAGGCGATCTTGTAAAAACGGCATCATGACCGAAACTCATCAGTTTTTTATCGTACAATAACTATAACTGCAAGCAGTACAATTTTTGGACGACTTCAAACTGCCACGCATGAGACATCGAACGATATTTCGAAAACTCGAAGGCGTTCGGGATAATACTGCTTGTAGTTTAACTGGAGAAATATTATGAAAATTGCAATACTAGCGAATGTCATGGAAGGTTCTGAAACGGGGCAGACGACTCATCGTCTGGCAGCAGAGAGTATCAATTCGGGGCATGAAACGTGGATTATAAGTACGGGGAATTTCTCATACGATCCGGATGACAAAATTCGTGCCCGAGGTCGAACCGTTCCTCCGGGTATTTATAAAACACCTGATGACTTCTTCAAGGCATATCGCGGTCCAGAGGCCATAAATAAGTGGATTACTGTTGATGAACTGGACGTCCTGCTGTTACGAAATAATCCGTCATCCCAAAGTCCCTGGGCCCAAAACGCGGGTATTGTATTTGGACGTATGGCGATGAGGCACGGCGTAATCGTCGTCAATGACCCGAATGGTTTGAGTAAGGCAATGAACAAAATGTATTTGCAGACCTTTCCCGAATCCGTCCGGCCCCGAGTCCTAATCAGTCGTAACCGTGAAAAGATCAAGAAATTCGCTCGGCAGGAAGGGACGATCGTCATGAAGCCGCTTCAGGGATCCGGAGGCAAGGATGTTTTTATCGTACGCGCTGGTGATTTGCCAAATTTGAATCAGATGATCGATGCAGTGAGCCGCGACGGTTATGTGATCGCCCAGGAATATTTACCGGCGGCCAGCGAAGGAGATACGCGCCTTTTCCTCCTTAATGGCGAACCCCTTCGGTATAAAGGAAAGTACGCGGCCTTTCGGCGGGTTCGGACAGGCGATGATATGCGGAGTAATATCCATGCGGGAGGTCGTTTAAGAAAAGCGGAAATCAACGACACAATGCTTACCTTGGCGAAAACAGTCCGGCCGCGACTGGTTGAGGACGGAATGTTTCTGGTAGGCCTCGATATAGTTGGTGACAAGCTGATGGAAATCAATGTTTTCAGCCCCGGCGGATTTGGCAGCGCCCAAAAATTTGAAAAGGTAAATTTCAATCGCGCCGTGATCGAGGCCTTGGAACAAAAGGTAGAGTATATGCATTTTTACCGGCGCAACTTCAGTAATGCAGACATGGCGACATTATGAGAGCCATACCGCAAGCGGTACAATTTTTGGAAGACTTCACACGACCATCCCATCAAGGCCGAGCGCGTGGGACGACCAATCGGAGTCGAAATCGAAATCGCTATCTAAATCGTTGTTTAGTTTCTGTGCGAATCAGTTGCCTATAGCTAAGGAACAAGGAGGAACGATTTCGATTTCGATAGCGATTTCGATAGCGATAAAATCCGTATTTGAGGCTATCCATTGGCGAAATCTGTTGATTTTGGATCTCTATGGGGTCACAATATTGAGAGACATAAATTTTACTGGACCTACGTTCGGAAAATCAAACACCTCTCCAGATCCGGTGAATCCATATTTTTCGTAGAATCCGATCGCTGAAACACGAGAATAACACCAAAAAACAGTGCCTCCCTGTTCTCGTGCATACTGGATTGCAGTAAGCAGTAGTTCTTCCCCGATATTTCTATTACGAGCAGCCTCCCCTACTGCCATTCCCCGTAGACGCCATCCATCGACTTCGGGCAATGTTGGTACTGCGGCGCTATAAACGGACGCGACACCCACGAGGTCGTTTCCGATATAGGCGCCTAAATGCTGTGTCGTGGGATCGCTATCTCCCTCCTGACGGCAATCGTTGATTTCCAAATGCGGTCTAAGTATAGCCCTCCTGAGTTCGAGCGTTGAAGATGGACCAATTTTGCGGATGATTGTGTTTACTGAGGATCTTGGAGTTTTCGACATACCATTCGATATCTTATAGCTGATTAATTCAAAGACGTCACCGCACGAGCGGTCCGGATTACCGAGACTCCGCTGATGGGGAGAGTCCGTCCATACGGACCCAAAATTCGACTGTTTGCAGTCTACAAAGCGCCGTCGATTCCTTGTTTCCCTATCGATTACGATTATGAGTACGACGGACGAACCGAGAGAGTCAACAATATCATAAATTCATCGTTCCCGGGGCTTGTGATCGCCATCATACGCTTTACTGCCCAACGGTAATTCGTTCGTCTCGTAAGAATCGGTGTCCGTACTCGTGCATCCCGAAGTGACTACGAACATTGTCGCTAAAAGGATAACCAAAATTATATTTTTCATGCCTATTTCCTTTCTAAAATTTGTCTCTATTATCAAATTATTGGCAACCACCATACTGTCGACACACGCCAATATATACTGCTTACAGTATATTTTTCGACAATCTTTTTCCGGTGCAGGCAATGATTAAACTGCAAGCCGTCGACTTTTCGGATGTCTTTAGATTAACCCCCCAAGGATTTCAATTGTTCTGAATATCGCTGAGGAAACGGAAAATCGACGGATATTAATGAGGTCTCCGTGCATACAGGGAAAGCCAGGAGTACTGTGGGTAAGCGGATATTCAGTATCGAAGCGTAGGTGGTCGCGTAGCCGCCCATCAGAAGTTAGGGAAAGGTAAGGACACAGGACACTATTATGAATTCGAACAATGATTACGATCTATTGGTAATTGGAAGCGGGCCTGCCGGTCAAAAAGCGGCACTGACGGCGGCGAAGATCGGCAGGAAAGTCGCTTTGATCGATAAGCGACAATTCTTTGGTGGCGTTTGTCTATTTACGGGCACGATTCCAAGTAAGACCCTGAGGCAGGCGGTTCTCTATTTCACGGGCCATGATCTGCGTAACTTCTACGGGGAGTCATACAAGGTAAAAGATAAAATCACTATGGCCGACCTGACCTTCCGCGTTGATCAGGTGATAAAGCAAGCGACGGATGTAATCGCCGATCAAATGAAGCGAAACGGTGTTGACATGTATTTTGGCAACGCCCGTTTCAAGTCGCCGAATACTTTAACTGTAGAGACTGCTATAAACGGAAAAATTCCTATAAACGGGAAGAAAATTATTATCGCGGTTGGCACAGTTCCGGCCCGACCAGACTCCATTCCCTTCACTCCGGGAAAGATTATTGATAGCGACGAAATTCTAAAATTGAAAAATATCCCCCGGACCATGACGATTGTTGGTGCCGGCGTGATTGGTTGCGAATACGCGTCAATTTTTGCCACGTTGGACGTTGAAGTTACACTGGTTGAAAGCCGCGAGCGGATCCTGGAATTCGCCGACGGTGAGGTAATTGATCATTTGATCTACCAAATGCGAGGTCAGGAAATCAGGCTTCGGCTCGGAGAGGCGGTTACGCGAGTTTTTATAGATGATGCAAAAAAACAGGTAGTCACCGAACTCGAAAGCGGTAAAAGGGTCCTTTCGGAGACATTACTTTATTCTGTCGGCCGCCACGGCGCCACTGGCGACTTGAACCTTGAAGCGACTGATCTCAAAGCGGATTCGCGTGGGCGGTTAAAAGTGAACGAATGCTATCAAACAGAGACCTGTCATATATACGCGGTTGGAGATGTTATCGGGTTTCCAAGTCTGGCTTCGACCTCAATGGAGCAGGGACGCATAGCTGCGTGCAACGCACTGGAAGAGAAATGTGAAATATTTTCCAACATATATCCCTACGGAATTTATACGATTCCGGAAATATCGATGGTGGGCGCAACGGAAGAAACGCTTACGAAAGATAAGATCCCTTATGAGATAGGAACTGCCCGGTACGGAGAAACTGCCAAAGGTAACATGCTTGGGGATCCGGACGGAATGTTAAAAATCCTTTTCCATCGGGAATCCCATAAAATCCTGGGAGTCCATGCGATTGGAGATCTTGCCTCGGAGATAATCCATATCGGTCAGGCAGTAATGGCACACGATGGAGAGATTGATTACTTCGTTAATACGGTTTTTAACTACCCTACCCTGGCAGACGTTTATAAGATCGCAGCCTATAACGGGTTGAACAAGCTATGAAAAAACGCCGGAATTTCCCGAAGCCTCCTCCACTGGAGAAGATTTCAACTTTGGAGCGAATACTGCATCACGGCGCCGTGGCTTCCGTGGTATTACTCGTTGCCGCCGCCGTCGCATTTTATCTGGCAAATGGTTCACTTATCATTCGCGGGCAACCCCTGCATCATTGGTACGAGGCGTTTTGGCATAGAGACTTCGGCATGTACGTCAACGGCAGGATTATTTCAAAGTCGCTGCACCTCCTCATCAATGATGGCTTAATGGCTATATTCTTTTTTTTCGTTGGTTTGGAAATTAAGCGAGAGCTTCTAGTGGGGGAATTAGCGACCTTCCGCAAAGCGATACTTCCGGTCGTCGCCGCTGCCGGAGGCATGATTTGTCCAGCTTTGGTTTTCGCGTTGATCACTTGGGGTGACCCGGCTGCGAAAGGTTGGGGTATACCGATGGCTACTGATATTGCCTTCGCAGCAGGTGTTTTGGGGCTGCTGGCGAAACGAATTCCGCCCGGGCTGGCGGTTTTCCTAATTGCGCTTGCGATTGTCGATGATCTCGGATCGGTTGTTGTTATCGCTGTGTTCTATACAGAATCGATCGCAACGCGTCCGTTAATTGTCGGCCTGACGATGATAGCGCTATCCTATTTTCTGTCTAAGCTTGGCTTGCGGAGCGCCTTCGTCTTTTTCCTCATGGCATGTATAATTTGGATCGAGTTCTTCCAATCCGGTGTTCATGCCACCATCGCCGGTGTGCTCTTCGCCTTTACGATTCCCGCAGACGCCTCTTATCAAACTCCACTTTTCATTGAAAGACTCAAGAAATTATCGCGCCGATTTCGGGATGCAGAGGATAATGTCAACCCCTTGCTTGTCAACGCAAGACAACAGCGAATCATTCGTGCGATTGAAGCCGAGTGCATTTTTGTTGAAGCCCCGTTACAGCGAATCGAGCGAAAGCTCCACCCCTATTGTGCGTTTTTGATCATGCCGATATTCGCATTTGCTAACGCTGGTGTACATCTTGATGTCAGCGGCGTCGGAGAAGTATTGAAGCAACCTGTCACTTATGGTGTTTTCCTTGGGTTAATAGTCGGAAAGCAAATTGGTATTATGAGCGCCTGTTGGCTAGCGGTAAAAGTCGGTCTCACCGATTTACCCAAAGGAGTCCGATGGATTCAACTTTACGGTTTAAGCTGGCTGGCTGGCATAGGATTCACAATGTCACTATTTATTGGCAGCCTTACCTTCCCGCTCGGAAGTAGTATTGATCACGCAACGATGAACGCAACTGCAACCGCAATGACACCTCTCTTGACCGGTGCGAAGATTGGAACCCTGTTAGCCAGCGTGATTGCCGCGATTGGCGGGACCTTGATAATCCTGTATTCTTCGCCAAAGAACCAGGCTCAATATCACTAAATTAAAGCGACACGACACGTTCAAGGCGCATGTTGCATTCGGACGACCGAGACCCTTCCCGCATGAGCGAGGATCCCGTCAATACGGGACGCTTGTGCGGTCCGCACGAGCGGACTCCGAGAATACGGAGAGAGTTCAAGCTTCAACTTGCAGTAATACCACCTTACAAGCTGAAGCTTGAACTCCAAAAGCCCCACAATCGAGCCGATAGTGAATGCGATAAGCAGCCTTAAAACCGGTTACGTTTCAGGGGAAGCACTCGTGCAAGCAGGGCCAGGTCCGTTGGAGTTCACTGCTTCAGCTGTGTTAAAATGCTCTGGTTTCAGAAGAGTAATCTGGCAACCGAATAATGCTTTCCCACCATGAAGGACATGAAGAGCATGAAGGGGAAAATATAAAAAGTATTTACTTCATGCTCTTCATGTCCTTCATGGTAAAAATCTCAAGCAAATTACTCAAGTTTCATTTACTGGCACAGCTGACGCAACGAATAGCGTAAGGGATTGCCTTCAACCGTTCGTCGGGAATAACACATCCGCAGGAAGCGCACTTGCCGTAGATGCCGCTCCTCACCCGGTCAAGCGCCCTGATAATCTGTTCTGCTTCGTCCTCAGCAATATGACCTATACCTTCAAGCGTTTCGTCGTTCTCCGATTCGATCGCCATTTCCTGAAAATCGTCATCGCCTGACTCTCCTAAGCTATCATCAATGTCTTCCATTCGTTCGTTCAGCGCGGCGAGCCGCTTCTCAAGAATCTTCTCAATCTCTTTCAAATCCTTCATTCTATCGAATCCCTATTTTATTAACTGCGAGCCGTAAATGTTAACAACTATGCGATTCCCAACCATGTCTTAAACCCTCAAAAGGCGGTGTGCATAGGGTCTATGCCTGTTGTATTCGGCATGGGGTTTGCGCTTGCGCTGGGCACTATTGGGGTCAGGCCTATTTTTTGATATTCGGAGGAAATGAATATCAAAAACTTAGTACCGACCCCGAGGCGAGCATTAAGCATGTCGAACACTACCGGGTCTATTCCTGTTGTATTCGGCATGGGGTATGCTCTTGCGCTGGGCACTACTGGGGTCAGGCCTATTTTCTGATATTCGGAGGGAATGAATATCAAAAACTTAGTACCGACCCCGAGGCGAGCATTAAGCATGTCGAACACTACTGGGTCTATTCCACGACGGAAAATTTTAATGCACGATTAAACTTCCGTCCAATCGATATCACATGACCTTTCCTCGCCCTCATTCAGATCGCGAAACCAATATGTGGAGCCACAAAATTTCACCGAAATTTTATCGGGTTGAGCGGGGACTGCATCCAAGCGCCAAATTACCGATGTCGCTTCGGGAAATGCGGCGCCATTTATTTGTTCAGAGAAGAAACGATTTAAGATGCTTTGCTGATCTTGGCAACGACCAATTGCGCGCAATAGTGTAGCCCGATCCAGTGGGCACTTCTCATGAACATCGCCAAGCCCTCCGCAACTCATCGTAAGATCAACCGCTGTCGCCGCAGGTTCCGGATAATCATTGGGAAAGGCCATACTCAGGAGATCAACACAGACGTATAAGGCTTGTTGATGATCGATTATCGGATACTCCTCCCATGCGCATTCCTCTTTGAGTTCTTCGCGGAGATTCTGTATTTGGCCAGGCGAAAAGTGATTGTCGGAAAAGTTGGTCAGGACGATCTCCATAGCCTCTTCGGCCTCATGGTCCTGCAGTGCCATCAAAGTCACCTCGACGATGTCTGAATCGGAATAGGAATCTACGTCATCTATATCCAACAACTCGAGAAGTCGACGATAATCGGTGGCTTCCCAGGTTTCCGGGAGGCGCCGAATCTCATCAACGGCGTCGAAGGTTAACAATACAGAATTTAATTTCATTTAGTCCCACCAGTGGGTTTAATTTTCCGACGGTTGACGTGCTCCCTGGAGCACTCTCCTCCGCAAATAGCTGTCTCATCCTGGCGTCGCCAGGATTCGGCGGCGTAGCAATGTTTCATTTCGGGAAGTTGATACCTCGTGGGCCTGCCCCGAAGTAATTGCGTTCTCTGGGTTTTACGATATTAACCGCTTACAATCTATTCACGACAAACAAATTTCAATCTGATAATGGCCGAACTAAAGTAGTCGGAGTTTTCTCCACTTGCTGAGCACACACGGATCGCATACCGGCGTGCTTGGTTCTTGATTCCATTTCGGGAAGCGATTTGGATAGTCCAACAACAAAAATCAAATTAAAAACGCTCATGGAAAAGGATTGTGAATATAGTTTAATCACTGAAATCCCGGAAGAAACCAGAGTGGTGTTACGAGGAAGGCTGGATATGGGATCCACGCGTGGGATTTGGGATTCATTGGTTGCCGAAGTCTTACGCTCGAAGCCCACACGGCTCGTCGTTGAAGCAGGGGATCTGGAGTACTGTGACAGTGCAGGCTTTAGTCTATTGACGAAATTACGCCGACTACAATATAGCTGCGACCATGAATTCGAGCTGTTAAATCTTTCTGCCGACTTAACTAAATTGTATCAGCTGATTGATTTGCCGGACAATGTTATCACCTCTCCTGTGCCGAAGTCGAAACGATCAATCATTGAGATACTTGAAGAATTTGGTTGCTTAGTTCTGACGGAATTGCACGGATACACTGAATTCATTGGCGAAGTCACTGTTGCGACCGTCCGTTTGGTCCGACATCCGAAGCGCATGCGGTGGGAAGAGACCTGGCATTTGATGAGAGTCGTGGGCTATGATGCATTGCCGCTGACTCTTTTGATTGGTTTTATAATGGGCGTTGTTCTGGCATTTCAGTCAGCGATTCCATTAAGCCGGTACGGCGCTGAGCTACTGGTCGCAGATGTGGTCGCTTTATCACTTACACGGGAACTTGGTCCATTGATGACGGCGGTGATCTTAGCGGGGAGAACCGGTTCGTCCTTTGCGGCAGAATTGGGAACGATGAAAGTGAATGACGAGATAAATGCTCTGGAAACGCTTTCTATCAACCCAATCCGATTTCTCGTTATCCCGCGAATGATTGCGGCGGTACTGATGACGCCTGCTTTGACCATTTACTTCGAATTAATCGGCCTTGTTGGCGGTGGTCTTGTTCTTGTCTCGGAAGGAATTCCGTTGATTTCCTATATAAAAGAGGTTCAGGCAACTGTGACGTATGTCGATTTTTCCGGAGGCCTGTTAAAGTCACTGGTTCTGGGTATGTTGGTGGCGGGTATCGGGTGTCTACGCGGTCTTCAGACCGGATCGGATGCAAAGGCGGTAGGCGCTTCTACCAGGAGCGCCGTTGTGAGCGGCATCATTCTGATCGCTATCGCCGACGGATTATTTTCATGGATTTACTACCGCATTGGAATTTGAGATGGATATTATCCGTGTCGAAAGTTTAACCGCATCATGGAAGCAAACCGTCATCCTGGAGGATCTTTCATTTTCCGTAAAAGCCGGTGAAATCTTTATGATACTCGGCGGTTCCGGTAGTGGTAAAAGTACTTTGTTAAAGCACATGATCGGGTTACACAAGCCTGTTAGCGGCAAAATCAAAATTGACGGCTGCGATATCGTATCTGCCCGACACGAGGCAAGGGACGATATTCTTCGAAAATTCGGTGTGCTTTACCAGAGCGGCGCGTTATTTGGATCAATGACAGCCCTTGAAAATATACAATTACCTCTCGAGGAACTCTCAGATCTACCGCGTGATTCGATAAAAACCATTGCAGAAATGAAACTGAAAATGGTCGGACTCGAGGACTACGGAAATTCGTTTCCGTCGGAATTAAGCGGTGGCATGAAAAAACGCGTTGCGATTGCCCGCGCCATGGCAATCGATCCGAGTATTCTATTCCTGGATGAGCCCTCAGCCGGTTTAGATCCGATCACCTCGTCCGATCTCGATGAACTGATTGTACGTATTAATCAGGCGTTGAATGTGACATTTGTGATTGTTACCCATGATCTGACAAGTATTCTTCGTATTGCCGACCGCGCAATTTTTATTGACAAGGAAATCCGTGGTATTATTGCTGAAGGCAATCCCAAAACGCTTAAATCAACACCAAACCTTCCGCCTTGGGTAGCGCGATTCTTTCTCGCCGCTGAACGATTGACAGGAAATACGTAAAATGGATACTGCGAAAATTGGATTTTTTGTTATTGTTTCCGTAGTTCTAGCAACGATCATGATCACTATTTTCGGGGGCGGCTTTTCTTTCCGGAAAACGATTCGCATTGAAACGTATATTGATGAATCTGTTCAAGACCTTGCCCCCGGCTCAAGCGTAGAATATCGGGGAGTGCAAGTTGGGAAGGTCGCCGAAATCGGATTTGTGCAGTCAAAGTATTCGGTTTCGAAGGGAGATGATAGTCGTTACGTGCTGGTAGAAATAGATCTTTTTGGCGATGTCATGGATGCGTTAGCGGGTAAAGAAGTTAACGAATGGATCGCCGCGGAAGTCGAACGAGGAATGCGGATTCGCATTGCGTCACAGGGGGTTACCGGCCCATCATATCTGGAGATCGATTATCCGACACTCGGAGTGGAGAAGTCAATTCAGGTGTTATGGACACCGACAAACCCGTATCTTCCGTATACACCGAGCGTCTCCACGAGACTGGGCGATGTCTTAGATTCAATAAGCACTATTTCTGACGAACTTCGACGAAGTAACCTCCTCCCGACGATCCAGATATTCGCGAAGACGATCGATGCGATTCGGATGAAGCTCGACGAAAACGGCAATGAATCACTACCCAATAAGATTGCGACTTTAGTAACCGATCTTGGCGTCACCAATAAACAACTTAGAATCATGCTCGAAAGTATCGATGTATTAACCCTGCAACAGAACCTCAACTCAATGATCAAGCATTACGACGAAATGGCTAAGGGAATTACAGAACGAAAGATCCCCGACGGCGTCGCAGATCTTGTCGCCGAAGCCCGGGATACGAACAAGGCATTAAATGATTTTATCCACGGCGACGAATTACGCAAAGCATTACGGGATGGGCAGGAAGCTGTTTCGGCAATTCGAGAAATCGTAATCGACGTTCACCCCGATGTGCGGGGCACACTCAAATCGATGCATGTCGCGTCAGATAAAATTTCACAGTCAACTACCGACCTCACTCGAAAGGCGTCGTTGAGCATGGAAGAATTCAGAGCCATGATGAACGCGATCACTGAGCTTGCCGCCAGTGTACAGTCGTTATCTGAGGATATGCGGCAGGATCCATCGCGAATTTTGTTTAGTAAACCGCCGCCGAAATCGTTCCCTGAGAAATAATGAGACATACCGTCGTTCGATATTTACTGATTTCATTAGTGTCACTTACATGTGGATGTATAGGCTTTTCACGGAAACATTCTCCTGTAAGAAAACAATATATTTTGGAAGTCCACCGCTCCAAACACGAAACAGCTCCATTACTCGAAAAATCCTGCCTCGTCAAACCTTTAACAATTTCAAAATCATATGGCACAAATAGTTTTTTTTACCGAGTCGATACAGATGAAGTAAGGCGAGATTATTATAATGAATTCGCTACCAGACCTGAATTGCAAATAACCGAGGTTTTACGAGAATGGGTTAGTTCCGCGCACATTTTCGAGACCGTTCTATCCGGGACGTCTGTTCTTGCGCCAGCATACGTAATAGAAGGCTCAATCCGCGAACTTTTCGGTAACTTCACAACAACTGACGGCAAAGCAATACTTTCAATCGAATTGAAATTAATTGAACATAGTGCCGGCGGACCTGAATTCCTGTTCGGGCGAGATTACGAGCGCCGTATTCCGGTAGATGTTCACTCGCCGAATGCCCTAATTGAGGCATGGAATAAAGGATTGCTGGATATATTTACAACCTTTGAGAGCGATGTCAGAACATTTTTCAGGGAACCGTTATCGCAGTAGAAATTCATGCGTAGATCAGGCGGCGCTGTCATTAAGTTTAGGATTTGTATATGATGCTTTCTGTCCAAGATTGGGAACACCGAAACTGTTGATTCTAACGAAATAAAGAGAGGAGATCAAACATGGCTCGTTTTTTTAAGGAACGCGAGGAAAATCGAGGCCTGGCGCCGGGTTCGTTAGTCTTTATCGGTGATAAAAAGGTCGATAATACCCGCATTCGGTTGATAGACTACGATCAGGATGCTTTACGGGAAGAAGACTTGCAGAGTATTGAGCAGGGGAGCGAGCTAAAAGAAACGGAAACCGTTACCTGGATAAATATCTATGGCCTTCATGATGTCGACCTAATTCAAGAGGTCGGCGATACCTTTGAACTGCACCCGCTTATCCTTGAGGACATCTTAAATACTGCTCAGAGACCGAAGCTCGAAGAGTTTGATAACTGCCTTTTCCTAGTCATGAAAATGCTGCGTTACGATGAGAGTACTAAACGGATCGACGCTGAACAGTTAAGTATTGTCATCAGCGACAAGTTCTTAATTACCTTTCAGGAAAAACCGGGAGACGTATTTGAACCGGTACGAGACCGTATACGGAAGATGAGAGGTAGAATACGTTCTTCCGGCGTCGACTATTTAGCGTATGCACTGCTTGATACCGTCGTCGACAATTATATATATGTAATCGCGAATCTCGGAACTAAGATTGAGGAACTCGAAGAAGAAGTCCTGGCGAAACCGAAGCCGGGGACTATTCAAAAAATTGATCGGTATAAACGTGAACTGAATTTTCTGCGCAAGTCGATTCGCCCTGCGAAAGAAATGATTCTGCAAATAAGCAGATTGGATACCCCCTTGATCAGTTCCGCAGTATTCCCTTTTGTACGAGATCTCCAGGATTTAACTATCCAGGCCACAGACGCGATTGAAACGTACAGGGAAATTTTGTCGGACCAATTGAACATTTACAATTCCGTTCTTAGCAATCGGATGAACGAGATCATGAAAGTGTTGACAATTTTCGCCGCGATTTTTATACCTCTGACCTTTATTGCCGGGATTTATGGAACGAATTTTGAGTATCTACCGGAACTTAAATATAAATACAGCTACTTTATTTTCTGGGGCGTCATGATTGTTGTCGCCTCGTCTATGCTGGTATACTTTAGGAAAAAGGAATGGTTGTAGCCTACACGCTGAACCATCTTCGATTCGACTGACCGTCCGGTATGTTCGAGGATCCCGCGACTGCAGAGGGACTTCGCTCATGCAGACCGTTTTCTAATTTATCACCTACGAGATACTAGAATGCCCGAACGCCATCGGGTTTCTAAAAGACGGTTCGATAGCGCGTATTGACGAATTTTAAGTCATCCGAAAATTGCACTGCTTGTTGACAGATCTCGATTCCTCGACCTCGACACGTCGGGATCCCTATTTTTGAGGGAGCGTCGACCGACGCGCTTTCTGCTATGCAGCAGAATTAATACAAAAGGAAACTTGGGTTCGGCGGCTTTTGGAGTTCAAGCTTTAGCTTGTAAGTCAGTATTACCGCAAGCTAAAGCTTGAACTCTCCGCACAAGCGAGAGTCGCGGCTATCCGGACCAAAATACCTCCGAACCCAAGT
>JAJFLP010000114.1 GCA_021772635.1 Verrucomicrobiota bacterium
GCCTGAATAATTCACCAGTATTCTGCTACGAGCCCTAATCTCTGCTCAAATAAACCGATTGGCTTGACTTCACATCTTAGTGAATGAAAATTCACTTTCACCGTGGCGCCTTCTCCAATCGTCTTATTATGAACGAGTTAAATTCTCTCGCGACGAATCGCGTGAATTGATCAGGCTAGATCTTAACTCTCACTGGATGACGATTACGATAAGGCCGGTGAAACTTGTGACCATTTTATCGGGACTTTCCTAAACCACCGGCTCTGCCAGCGGTACTCAATGTGCGCCCAGGTAGCTAGATGAAATTCTCAGGAACACTCATTAAAGGCCGATTGTGTCGTCGCTATAAGCGGTTTTTCGCGGATATCGAACTTGAGAGCGGGGAGGTAGTAACTGCGCATTGCCCGAACACCGGGAGCATGAGAGGTTGCTCTTCACCTGGCTGTGACGTGTTGATTTCGAAAAGCGACAATCCAAAGCGGAAACTGAAATATACGTGGGAGATGATTAACAACGGCAGGTGTTGGATTGGTATCAATACAATGTTGCCGAACCGCATCGTTTTAGAAGCCTTGAAGAACGGGAAAATTGCAGAGCTCCAGGGGTTTACGGAGTTTAAGACCGAGGTCAAGTATGGTCAGAATAGTAGAGTCGATATACTTGCGGTTACCGAGGATCAGAAGGAGTGCTATATCGAGGTTAAGAATGTGACGCTTGTCGGAGACGATGGGTTTTACAAGTTTCCAGATGCCGTTACGGAGCGGGGGCGAAAGCATTTATACGAACTGATGGATATCGTGAAGGCCGGGCGTCGGGCTGTAATGCTGTTTCTGATTCAGCGAAGTGACGGTACGATTTTTAAGCCTGCGGACGATATCGACCCGAAATACGCGGCATCTCTTCGGGAGGCGTATGCGTTCGGAGTAGAGATCCTTCCTTATCAAGCCGCGGTATCGCCCGATTCCGTGGAGTTGACGACATCTGTCGATTTTATACTGGAATGAGCATTGATAATTGTGATTCGAATCGCGCGTTTACGGACTTTGCACCGGCGGGCGTACATTTCAAAAGATCTGCTCGGGCTTCATCCTTCTACCCGTTCGCGTTACGCCTTCCCTCTATCTTCTAAAGTTGACGTTCGTACTCTCACGTCCGTCTCGCCCTTCGGTCTCGGCTTTCCTCGGCCCGCGTCCCAAATACTCCAGATGTATACGGAGGATGAAACAACGAATCCGACCAAAAGATACTGCCACGGGACCGATTGGGGGAGTTCCTGGGATATCGGATTGTTGCTGTCGTCGCTACTGAGGGCGTTTATGACGCTCAACATCCAACGTGCGAAAACAATGACGACGAATCCGAACGAGCATAGGAATATAGAAAGCTGAACGATGCCGGCTACGAATCGTTGCTCCAGCATTTGCCCGAACCCGGGACAAATAAAACTGGCCGCTTTGGCTGACCACCTCGGCCGCTGCGACAAACGGGGAGGGGAATTTTCTATTGGCGGTAACTCACTCATGTATTGACCTTGTGTCACGGTAGACGCTGCGCGCCTTTGTTTAAAGTTCCGTAATTGCGGTTAGTTTATAACCCCGCACAAGGAGACGGAATTATGATCGAAGACAAAACATGCATGACAGATCAGCAGGTCGACGAGGAGCTAAGTGGTCTTGAAGGATGGTACCGTGACGGGAGATTTCTCAAGAAGGAATTCGTTTTCGCGAACTTTAGGGAGATCAATCAGTTCCTGCCGTACTTGACTAAAACTATCGTCGACCAGAATCACCACCCGGACTTTGCATTTATTTCCGGGCAAAAAAAAGTTAAAATCGAAGTCACGACTCACAGCGAAGGCGGTCTGACTAAATCAGATATTAACTTGGCCGAGGCGCTTAATCAGTGGCGAGACGCTAAAGCTTCCGACGACTAAGAATTCGTTACACCAGGCGTAAGATAAGCGAACATTCCGATTCGTACTCGTAATTGTTTGAGGTTTTTCTAGGTGAAATTGGGGAAGGGATTACGATTATGATTACGAAGTCGATTCGGCTAAAGCCCGACAGGCTCCTAGCCTGAATAATTCATACCAGTATTCTGCTGCGAGCACCTATCTCTACTCGAATCAGCGACGTTTTTCGAAATCGGCAGTCAATGTATTATTATACGTTTTTCACCCGATTCCTTCACTAACTCACTGATATTGAACAAGCTAAGCACTCTCGCAACGAATCGCGCAGATTAATCAGGCTAGCCTGGATTCCGAACGATATTTTTTAACTGACATCGATTCTGCTGGCCAGCCGAACGCCTGGTCGAGAACCCGAAGACTATCAGCATAACCGCAACGGATGTCATGACTTTCAACAATGTTGACGACGATGTACGATGGACATCGTTCGCATATGCTTTTGGGATAATCGTACTCGCAGTCGTCGCCTATTATCCGGCTGTCCTCGCCGGCTTTGTCTGGGACGACGACAATTATGTTACCGCTAACCTCACACTCCGGACTTTAGATGGGCTAAAGGATATATGGCTAACGCCGGGGGCGGTACCGCAGTACTATCCGTTGGTGCATACGTCGTTCTGGGTTGAGTATCAGCTTTGGGGCCTGAACCCCGTCGGTTACCATATCGTTAACGTCCTCCTACATATCGTATCCGCATTATTGGTTCGCCTCATACTACAACGGTTAGCTGTTCCCGGCGCGTGGCTGGCGGCAGCAATCTTTGCGCTTCACCCCGTACACGTTGAATCGGTCGCCTGGGTCACGGAGCGTAAAAACGTCCTGTCGGCGGTCTTTTACCTGTCTTCTTTGCTGGCTTACCTCAAATTCAGCGACGTCTCAAAACCGGATCCCAATTCCGAATCGACTGCACGGACTTATTTCGTTGCTTTTATTTTGTACCTCTGCGCGCTGCTAAGTAAGACAATCGTCTGCTCACTGCCGGCAACGATTATAATCATTCTATGGTGGCGATGTCCGCGGTTGTCGTGGAAACAGTTGACTCCTTTGATTCCGTTTTTCGTGTTTGGGCTGGGGTTTGGACTATTCACGATACATATGGAGAAACATAACGTCGGTGCGGCGGGCCCACAGTGGGATATTTCTTATACCGAACGTGTACTGATCGCCGGACGTGCGCTCTGGTTTTATCCTGGCAAGTTACTGTGGCCGGTATCTCTCATCTTTTCTTATCCCCGCTGGGAGATCCAGGTCAGTGACTGGAGGTCGTGGATTTATCCCGTTTCTTACTTGTTCGCCTTAGTTAGTTTATACGCGGCGCGCCTGCGGATCGGGAAAGGGCCGATTGTAACAGTCTTGATCTATACTGTTACGGTGTTTCCGGCCTTAGGTTTCTTTGATATTTATCCGATGCGCTACTCGTTCGTTGCCGATCACTTTCAGTACCTGGCGAGTATTCCCATAATTGCCCTATTCTCGGCAACAATAGCTTTAGCGCGCAATAATCCCGCGCTCACTGTCCTGCCGCGAATACAAGCCTCAACGCGGTCGGCTCCCGGTCGGCTCGGTGCGATTATATACCGAAAGGCTTCGAGTTTTCGAAATATCGTTCGATATCTCGGGCGTGGTAATTTGAAGTCGTCTCTCCGTATGGACGGAGTCCGCTCGTGCGGACCGCACGAGCGGACTCCGTCCATACGGACCCAAAATTGTATTGCTTGCAGTATAGTTTCTGTCGCGATACTACTGAGCTTAGGCATTTCCACCTGGATTCGTTGTCACGCGTTTGAAGATGCAGAAACGCTTTGGAAAGATACAATTTCCAGGAACCCGAAATCCTGGATGGCGCATAACAATCTTGGCTTAATTTACGAGGGTCGGCAGCGATTCGACGAGGCGATATATCATTATCGGAATACGATCAAACTGAAATCTGATCACGCCGCGGCACGTAATAACCTGGCGATGGTGTGGGAGAAGAAAGGGGAATTCACGTATGCGTTTGATAACTTCAAGAGCGCACTCCTTCTGGAGCCTGGCAACCTTTGGGTTATTAATAACTTCGCCAATTTTTTATCGCGGCAGAAGCGCTATGATCAGGCACTGGTTCTCTACGAACGCGCGCTGGAAATCAACGGAGATTCGATCCCGACTTTAGTTAATCTAGGGATTCTAAGGGCGCAGCAGCACGACTTTGATGGTGCAGTTACCTTGTTTTCCCGTGTGCTGAAATTAGATCCGAATAACTCAAGTGCCCGGCATAACCTGAATTTGGCTCTCGAAAACCGGAATAATCAGCGCGACTGACAGTCACCGGCCACTGCTAAACTGCAAGCAGGACGATTTCCGGTCTGGTTTACGGAAGATTTTTTCCGGATAGGTGAGGATCCCGTATTGACGGGATCCTCGCTCATGTGGGACGGGTAATCCGGACGAAAACCCAATGACGATGGGGATACAAGTAACCAGCCAGGGGAATCCTGACAATAATCGAAAAACTCGAAGGCGTTCGGTATTTATTATCTGCGGGACAGCCGGTTATGCTTATGGCGGTTTTATTCGAGGTAGATTTTGCTAAGTTCCCTTGCTTTGAGTCCGGCATCTTCTGAAATCGGAATATCGGAGTTCTCCATTCGCGTATAGACTCTTTTCGCTGACGAGTACTCACCTTTCTCAATGTACAGTCTTGCGAGGTCAAAGCCGGCACGAGCGAAATAATACCAATTATGAATCTCATTTTTTCGAGTTGCCTCGATTCGTTTGTAGAAGATATGAAAGTACTCATCGATCGCGTTATCTGGTTGATTGATCAGTTCATAGATCTTTGCTGCCCGGTACCGCGCCATTTCAAGTTGCCGATAATTGATATTCTTAACTTCGATAATCTTGTTCAGGTACGACAACGCCAATCGATACTCTTCTATAGAGTTCTCCTGAACCGTTGCGATAGAGTAATGACACTCGGCTAAGCGGCCCATGGCGGCGTTGTACAAGTCCGTTCCGGGAACCATTTTCGCGCACGCTTCAAACCATGAGATCGCCTGCTCGAAGTCACCTTTTATCGATATGATATCGCCGCGCAAAAACTTGGCTTGTGCGATGATCCGTTGGGGGGCGTCAGGGTATCCGGAGAGCAATTGAACAATGTGCGTTAGCGCCTTTTGGTAATCCTTATCATGGATCTTGCTGAGATTGTAGTCGCATTTCGCGGCTTCATACAGCGCTACAGGCGCGTCGTCCGAGTCTTTATATCGACGCACAACTTCCAGGAATAAATACTCTGCCTGACTGAAGTCTCTGTTGTTGGCGAAATGGTCACCTAACCACAAATATACGTCTGCAGCGAGTTTCGGATGCGAATCCGCGAATTTTTCGAGAAATTCGAAACTATCTTTTCGAGCTTCATCGTACAGTCCGTAGGAGAGATTCAGGAACGCGCGTCGGTACAGTGCATATGGGTAGTGCTCAGAATTCTTGTGCTTCGATATGACATCATCCAGTAACTTCGTCGCAGTCCGCGGAATATCTGCGGCAACAGCAGATTGGCTCGCCTCCAATAGCGCCCGCGGCGCGTTTAGACTGTCGGCGAAGCGTGTGATAAACTCTTTGAGCGTCTGAATCGCGATAGTATAGTCACCCGCGAGTCGTTCAGAAATTCCCTTATGCAACCAGGATTCCTCTGTAAATTCGCCATCGGGCCAGTCGGTCAGGTATTGATTGAATGCCTCCGCGGCCATACGGAAGCGTTTTCCGTTGTACCTCGCTATGGCCTGTTTGTGACGGGATTGTTCTGCAACTCCGCTGGTTGGATGGGAATCTGCTACGCTCTGATAGTGAATAGCGGAGTTGTTGAAGTCCTCAATAAAAAAATAAGTTTCCGCTGCGTAGAATATACCATTCGCCTTATCCTCATCCGGGACGTCAAGCTTCGATGACTCATAGAAATACTTGATCGCTTTCTCATAGTCCTTCAGCTTTTTCTTGAAGATCAACGCCATGCTATGCGCCGCTTGGTACTTAAACGCCGGCCAGCCTTTCTCAGCATCGTAAACCTTGCCGTAGTATTCGAGCGCAGCTTCCGTGTTATCCTGCTTCTCGTGGAGTTGGGCAACGCGTAGTTGAATCTTGGCCACGAGGGTGTCGTTCTCGTAGAGACTCAAGTATCTCGTGTAATGACCAATCGCGTTATCCAGCTGGCCGGCAGCGTCCTCAGCGCCAGCTAAATCGAGTAAACTCTCTTTCTTCCGGGCCTCTTCGCGCAGTATCGGTAGTATCCTCTCAAAGATCGCGATGGCCGAATCGAATTTTTTATTTTCGAGAAGCGTCAGTCCCAGACTCCGTATGACCAGATAACTCTCGTGATTATTTAGAATTCGCGGGTCCTCGGAGAAATTTTCGCGGTAAAAGGTGTAGGCGGTGTCAGCATCTTTTTTCTTAAGAAGCATTGTGATACGCAACAGACCGAGAGTCACCCGATAGTCATCCAACGCGTCACTCCACTCAGTATCGATAAGTCCCTCCGCTTTACCATAGTCCGCGCGGGTTATAGCGATTCGGATTAAGCCGATGCCTGCCGTTTTGATATCAGCGTCATCGACCAGCGAGTCAGTGACTTGAGTTAGTATTGACTCGGCCTGATCGAATCTTCTCATGGCGATATAACACTCGCCGATACCAAGATCGGCCTTGGTCTTGAGATTCAGATCCGAAGTTTTCTCTTTGACCTCAAGAAAGTAGGATAGCGCATTAACGGTGTCATCTCCGATTAGGAGCAGGCGTGCAATCCAGAATCTAATTTTGAGATCGTTGTTTTCGGACAATTTCGATTTGTCGGACTCGGGCTCCTTTACGTACAGTGCTTCGAGCTCCGCTGGAATCTGTCCGAGGAGGGCGGATGCTTCTTCTATCTTGCCTTGCGGAATGCGACTTTTGGTGAGGCGCACTGCAGCGTCGACAAGGGTGTTCTGATCGTAGGCGCCTTTCCAATATTCCGTATAAAACTTCTCGGCTATATCGAAGAACCCGTCATCGTACGCCTGGTCGCCCTGATTGCGGATCTCGAAGAGGCTCTCGGCCGACTCGATACGTGATTCGATAACGTCGCGACTAACTGCGTCAATTGGCGAATCATCACCATCCGGACTTTCCGCGGGCGGGTCTTGTGCAATCGCGAGCTGCGACGCGCAGGCCAGTAAGAATATCGTACGCGCGACTTGCAGAATATACGTTTTAAAAGGGCTCGTAACCCCTTCTTTGCGGAGTGACAGCGTCCTGAAATTCATTAAGTGGTAACGGTTCATTGTATACATTATTTAATGTTGCGCGGTCGTCTCAAGCGTCGCGTCTCAGCGAATCCTATATTTGAATTTCGAATTCGTTCCCGGTCTCTACTGGTATTCCAATTCGACCATTTCCTTGTCCGAAGCCCTGTCAACGATGCCGAGATGCGCGCGCCGGACAGAGGGGATCCAGATTATGTCACCGTTACTGTGACATATCAAGATCAGCTTTTGTTTCTCGTCGCGTGTCAATTTAGTGTTACTAATGAGTTTTTTTACACGGATACTTTCTGTTCCGCCGAACGGGATCATCCGGTCACCGTCGGCCCGTGTCCGGATCGTCAGTTCTTCGCTGAAAAAACGCGAGTTGAAGTACTCACGGTTCGGCTGAGCGCGTGTTTCAGCATCTGCTTCCTCTATCAGTCGGGATGTTAGTTTTATGTCGCTGCCGGGGATGTCTATCGATCGGCTCTTCCGCCAATTCCAATTTAGCGATACAGCGAATGGCTTCTGCTCCGCCTGCTCGAGACAGATTTCTCCGGAACGTATCCGTAGATTATAACGTTTGCTGAGATTGAATACCACGGGGTCGCTTTGGCTTTCTTCCTTTAGATTACGCTTTAAATTATGAAGCATGGTGCCGCGTATGGGCGTGTCATCGCCCGTTTGCTCGAAAACCCATCTCCGCAGAAAACGGGACCAGATACAGAAGTTCAATCGACTAAGGAATGCCGTGGTTAACCTTCTTCCTGTTAATTGCCTAATATTCCGGTCTACCTCGTTTTCGATAAACCTGGCGTCTTGTTCCAAAATATCGATGCTCCGGATCAACCCGGCTTCGCCGCTATTCTCCTGAAGCAAGATTGGCAGAACGCGGTTTCTGACGACGTTTCTCGGACAGAAGTCCGACTCGTTACTGAGATCTATACAGTAATCATCGATCCCTTTCGTCCTTAGATATTTGAGAACATCCGTTTTCGTCAGGCACAACAGGGGTCTGATAATCGTGATTCCGTGCACCAGTGATCGACTTCTCAGGCTGGTTAATCCGCTACTGTTGCTTCCCCGAGTCGCACGGATAAGAAAGTTCTCTATCTTATCGCCGATATGATGCCCGACAGCGAGTGCGCCCTGATTGCATGAGTGCAACCGTTCCTGCCAATACGCCGTTCGCAACCGCCGCGCTGCCATTTCTATGCTTTCACCTTGCCGCTTATTTTCGAGGACGTGGAGACGATGCGCGCTAAATTTGATATTTGAACGGCGGCAGAAAGCTTCGCACCAGCCGTGGTCGTCGTCCGCGGCGTCTTCTCGGAGTCCGTGGTGCAAATGAACCGCCTCGATCTCGATGTCAACGAAATTGTCGTTAAGGATGGTCAGAAGCGCGGTGCTGTCGGGACCGCCGCTGAAACCCACAACGATCTTCTCAACGTCGTCGAGAACTGATTCCTCGCGAACGTAAGCCAGCACGGTGCTGGTAATAACGTCAGTATTGTCCATAGTGTCTGAAATTGAGTTCGATTGAGGCGCGATGTATCATTTGAGATGTCGCCGATATAGTAAGCTAAGCTACTCTGCGTTGCCAGTGATCAAAGTAAAGAACATTTCCATGATAATGAGGTCCTTGGACAAAAATCCTTAACCGCACCCCGATGCGTTCCCCGTTTAGTGTGACGGTGCAACTAGGTGTATTCGGGTGACTAGCCTGATCTATCGTAAACATTTCTTCGTGTATTCAGATTGCGGAAGTCGCTCTAAAGTCGCGGGTTTATCCGGATCAGATTTGAATGGAATTGAATTCTATACTGCATGCAGTACAATTCTTGGAAGACTTTAAACTTATTCACCGAAGGGATTCCGAACGATATTTTTTAACGAGCATTCTGCTGGCCAGCAGAACGCCTGGTCGAAAATTCAGTGACTAAAGAAATGATGCAGATTCCCGACTTTAATAAGCTTCCAAAGAAAATCGCCCTGATTTTTGCGATCGTGGTGTCCCCTTTTATGTTATCTTCCTGTCAGACTCCGTCGTCGTCCTCGACAAATCGGATTTCACCGGAGCTCTTACGAAAGTCGCTTGTCAACGGACAAACGAGGCAGGAGGAAATTTACGATTGGCTGGGGCCACCTAAACAGCGAAGGACCATCGATGAGAATGAAGTTTGGACGTATGAGTGGGTCGAACAGGAGCAAGGTTCGGTGTATGCGGGAACGAGAATCGGGGAGGAACGCGCGATATTGGAGGTCACGCCGAACCCGGGATTTACGTATTTGGTGACTAAGAAAACGCTTCTCACCTTAATCTATTCCGCAGATGGAGTCTTAAATAACTACCAGATATTGCGCCAGTAATTGTTAAATTAGCTTTGCTGCCTTCTAACCAGCTTTCAGTTTATTTCAAAAACTCGGTGACGATCGGTATACACTTGTTCAGTCGCACGTCGAGTTTTCTGAACGAGGTGCAGGCGGCAGTTCCTCTACGGCTTGACTCGACACACCCGCTTCAAAAAATCCCTTAGCTCGGCATTAACGCAGGCGATCAGTATATGCTGGAAATACTAACAGGCACCTATTCTTGTTGGGCACCCCCCGACGGATTCGCTGAAATCGAGCTCGATTTGGGATGCGGGAAGGGTGGATTTCTGCTGGAATTAGCCGAAAACTATCCCGACAAGCTTATCATCGGTGCGGATATTATGCTCGGCCGACTACGCAAGGTCAAGAAAAAGGTGGATCGCCGCAACCTGAAGAATGTGCGGTTATTACGTGTAAGTGCCTGGCCGCTAATTGCGTATCATCTTTCCGATCATTCTCTTCATCGAATTCATATTCTGTGTCCCGACCCCTGGCCGAAAGCCCGGCATCGCTCGAAACGGTTACTGACGTCGGAGTTTCTCGGGCGGTTGGCAGGCAAGCTTACAGCCAACGGGATTCTGCATATCTCGACGGATGACTCGGAATACTTCGACTTCATTGAGGCGGCGATTTCGCCGCTCGCCTGTTACTCTAGAGACCCCAGTGGCATTGATGACGTCAAAACCATAAAAACCGATTTCGAGAACGACTTTGAAGGGAAAGGAATACCCGTAAGACACACTGTGTTTCGAGTCCTGAAATAGGCCTTGTACTGATCACCCTATACTCTGTACTCTAATTCTTCTGTGAATGCGTCGTCGAAAGCCTTCGTCATACCATGAACATCGTAACCCAAGCAATAGCGATCCTGATGACAGGCGCTTTGGTTTCCTCGGTTGGCTGCCGCCGGGAATCTGATCATGCTGCAGATAATCTCGGCACCTGGTATAAGGACGAGAGAACACTTTACTATGGCATCCCGGTACGCGTCAGCTTTTCCCCAAGCGAAACCGATTTAGCCGATCGCGTATGGGAGTATTTGGAGAGGGTCGATGAAGTCTTTAACGACTATAAGGAAACGACGGAAGTTGGTCGCATAAATACCGCCTCTGGTCCGCAGAGCTTCAAGCTGTCTAATGATCTTGCCGAAGCGATTCGATTATCGATTGAATTAAACGGCCTTACCGACGGTGCATTCGACGTAACACTCGGGCCGTTGAGACGATTTTGGAGAGCGGCGGAAACACAGAACCGATTACCTGAAGAATCGGAGGTGGCGGCCGTTTTACGAAAGTGTGGTTTGGATAAGGTTCGATTGGATGGTAATGACCTGAGCATGACGGAGCCGGGGATCAAATTCGACTTTGGCGGAATCATAAAGGGGATCGCGGTTGATAACGCGATCGAAATGTTGAAACGATCCGGCGTAAACTCGGGCATGATACAAATCGGCGGCGAAACCGCGGCATTCGGAGAATCTTCGCGGGGAAAGCCTCATATTCTCGGGATTCAGAATCCGATTCATTTAGACGACCTATGGGATCGGGTTCCGGATCAGGGTAATGGCCTATCAATCTCCACCAGCGGTAACTACTGGAATCCGATCGTTATAAACGACGTCGAGTACTACCATATATTGAATCCTAAAACTGGCTGGCCGGTCGATACGCGCATCTTATCGGTCAGTGTCGTTTTCCCTGCAACCGGGAAAAACTGGCTTGCTGATGGTCTAACTACTGCTGGTACGGTCATCGAAACAAAACGATTCCTTTCCATCGTCGAGAGTCACGGCGGTGAAGCCCTCGTGATAAGTCTTACCGATGGGCACCCCGATGAATATGCAACTAAGGGCTGGGATCGCTTGACTGAATAGACTGCAAGCAGTCGAATTTCCGACATTCATTCGCCGTTGCAGGCAGAGGTTTTGCTAGTGTCCCGTGTCTTGAATTCCTTTACATTTGACGAGATGTATTTTAGCGCTTCAAGTGCGTCACTGAGAATAAGGCGATGCCGTAGCATCGTCGTTTTTCACTGACGTGTCTTGAGCGCCAAAAGACACTCGCCCAAAGGGTT
>JAJFLP010000115.1 GCA_021772635.1 Verrucomicrobiota bacterium
ATTATCGATCGAATTGTTCTGCTAGGATGCCCAGGTTAGCTTTAGTTTTCGATGTTCTGCCATGCAATCCTGCAAATATAAATTGATCAGACTTTGGTAAGGCATCCCCGTCTCTTCAGCCATCATCTTGAAATATTCAATAACGTCTGGCCGAACCCGAAGAGTCACTTGCTTCTTTAATGCCTTTGCATAGGGGTTCTTACGTGATTTAAATTGTGAAAGATCATATTCTTCATCCATGATGATTACCTCGAATAGTACTTTGATTCTTTCTTTGTTGCCCGGCGGGCAGAAATAATGCGAATGACCTCGTCATCTTTTCGATGACAATGGCATACCATCAACAACCGAAATCGCGAACTCAGTCCGAGCAATAAAAATCGATCCTCCCACTCCGAATGTTCGTTGTCGTAAAACTCAATCGCGCATTCGTCATAGAATACAGTTGTAGCCTCCTCGAAAGAAACACTGTGTTTTTCCCGATTCTCTAAGTCTTTGCTTGGGTCCCCGTCGAAGTGATACTTCTTTATGATTACAATGTATTTACAATGTCAGAATTTTCAATTGCAGCATGAAATTTAAGGGGCAGAACGTTAAGGATCACTCATCCTCTACGAGCGCCGCGGATAGTGGATTGAGTGAATCCAATTGTTCGGAAGCTCTACCCATCAATATTAGGAATAAATGGTATCATTATTATCTGTGCAGGAAGTGTCACGATGTCGAGCGCTACATTACCGAGAAATCCAAGGGACCAGGCAGGAAAATTCCAGATAGGTAGATACTCGCGCCCCAATCTATAGTGAGCTGCCGAAATATCTCCATCGGGAGTTTTGAAGAATATGTGATTGTCATAAATCGCATAGGTTAGATCATTCGTCTCGAAATGCGTTTCCTTCTCACGATAGGATCGAAATTTTTGCTTGACCACGGGAAAGTGAAATGCATCCCCGGGGATTTCAAGGCTCCCCGGATCGACCCATTCAATTTCACCATCTAGTGAACGATTGGGCATTGGCAAACCGACAGCTATATAACTATTGCGTTTCTCCGGATCAGCAAACGCATTCCAAATCTGGGTGCAACCCAATGCATATAGCCGGTTGCCATCCACGAATCCCTCTGTAGGGTGAAAATATTCTTTACGTTTCGCAAAATCAGAAGTAGATACGTAACTGCTTGACATGCATCCGCAAAGCAGTACCGAGACGCATATTATGAGAATTGATTTCATTCCAATATTCCGAATGGCGAGTTGAGGGAAGTTTGCATAATATAGCGAACTCTAGTTCGCGGTGTTATGCATACTTTCCTCGAATCAGCGCGAAGCGAATCAATCGGGCGAGCTTGCTCAATAGTTAGCTTTCTTCCTTCATTTTATGTGCTTAGGAATTCTCGAATTCGTCTATAGGCCAATTGCCTATCATAGCTTGATTGACTCCGGATATTGGAGATAAATTCATCGCGGATATTAGTATCAGGATACCATTCGTGAAACAGTTCGTATGGCTTCTGACCAAAGAAAATTATTTTTGAAGGTCTCAATTCTTCGACCTGCCTCAGGATGGATCTAGCAAATGCATTCTCACAAAGTCGTTTGGGGGTGAGAGTATCCCTGTAAGTTGCTAGTGGAATCAAGTTTAGATACGCGATAGACGATAGATTAAGGCCGATCGGTTCAATTAGCCTTTTATAGGGTGCCCAAGCACGACCTGTAGCTGAGCCTTCCATAAAACGCTTTCGAAAATTACACATGTTCCAAAATGCAGCCGTCGTTCCCAATTTTGAAAACTCTTTAGTTACCCCAAAAAGTTCACTATCTCCGGCAATGGTATTGTCGTTATTCGATCTTCTTGGGTTCTGACCTATTGCAATGACTCCACCAGCTTCATAATTGCTTCCACGCATTCCAGTCTGAATATATCGCTCTTCCAGTGAAACAAAGTTTCGGTGATTGAGTATATCCTCCCAGTAGTCTGGAGATGCGATATCTCGCCATAGTGAAACTATTTTTTCCAAATCAACTGACATGATCACCTCCTGTAATCGATTCTAGCTAACGTTCTGGATCACTGATCCTCTAGAAGCGCAGCGAATCGCGAACGGCCGCGGTGACCTTGCAGTTGAACGGTGTACCGGACACCGCGGCCGTTGATCCGGCGCAGCCGGATCAACGGCTAGGATAAGTCACGTCGTATGCGAGCCTGCGGCGAGTATATGACGCTGAGCTTCATCCGTTTGTTGGGGATTCCTGGTGCTTGGAAGCGTAAAGGTCAAGAAGTCTTCGTATCATGACCTGGTAGGACGTGTGGTAAAAAATATATTTAGGTACCGTGCACACTTAAGACGTTATATTTGATGATGTTACATATTTAAAAATAAAATTTCATACTGCATAGAATATCTTAAACAGAATTTTCATTAGCAATTATAACGTTTAAGGATTGTCTTTGTAGATGCCGCTTAATACACAAACGATTAAAGCGAATAAACCGCCATTATAATTTTATTTAAGATAAATAACTTGCTATCAACAATAGAATTAAAAAGCCATTATGCATTTATTATAAACTACTTAAATGTTCCCGGCACCAAAATAGCAAGTTTTAATAGCAAGTTTTTGTGTTTGCTTTTAATGTCTAATTTTTAACTGCCAAAATTGTCGGTGAATTATGAATATCCCGTACTTTCCCAAGGTAACGAGGTCTAGAGGTTGGCGAACGTCTACGGTTTGCTACTCCGAAGTAGCAGAGCGAAGCGGCGCGGATTCGGAGTTAGTACAACCGATTTGTTCGCGAACTGCACGTGTCCGATTGACGTACCGTGAGGCGTCTGCGCGCTGTCCAGAACGAAGAGATTCGAAAATAGCGTGAATATCGTAGTCGTATTTGGCAGCTATCTGGCTACGTACCTGTCGTACACTTTCAACGATGGGATCGTCTATCATATTATTATTCCTCCAGGAGTTCTTCCGGCGTACAGATTACGGGTAGTTCATACCCTTGGTCAGCGCAGAAATGAGAAAGTCCCCTCATGATGTGGGCATTGGCCAAATGGCGACAGTTCCACGTTAGTAGAAAGTCGATACGATGGATCGTTGCCAACGCCACATGTGCAGCGTCAAGTGCAGCCTTGGCTGGGAGTATGCCACATTCGATAATCGCGGCAGCGAATTTTTCGGTCTCTTCCGTCGCATCGAGTAACGCCAGCCGGGCTAGGATATCCAAGCGTTTCTGGCTTTCAATTGCATCGCCAGCCTGCGCCTCCTGGATTACCAGATTTGACGCAAAACAATCGAATCCAGCCCGTCTGATTGCCCACCAGTCATGCGTTGTTTGCTGATGTGCCGCAACAACCAAGTCCCGGCTCGGCTTTGCTACAAGATAACTAATAAACGTTGTTTCAAGATATACAGATTCCATATCCCTAGCCTACTGTAAAACTTAGCGGACTACAAGGGGTCCACGCATCATTGAACCGCGAATGCCGAGTTCACTCAACTCGGCATTCGCGATGAGCGCAGCGAATCGCGAACGTGGAGGATAAGTCACGTCATATGGAAGCCAGCGGCGAGTATATGACGTTGATCTTAATCCGCTGGTTCGGCTAACTGTCTTGCATTATACGGGGTTCAATTCTTCCCGAATCACGCGGCGCAAGATCTCCTCGTCGACTGCCTGACTCACTTTTCCCAGATACTCTCGGAGTGCCTGATTTATCAAAGTCTGATATCCGTTCCCCGTTTCGTCCCCGCGTTCTCGAAATTCTTTTAGGATATCGTTATCAATGTAGATTGTGATTCGAGTTTTTCCGGACTCGGATAAGACGGCGCCTCGGCGCCCCTTACTGAAATCGTATTCACGCTTCATAGTTCTGCCTCTCATTTTTGGTGGCACGACGTGCAGAAATAAGCCGGACATTCTCCCTGCGGTAAGTATAGACAACGATGAGGATACGACCTAAGACATCCTAAGACATCCATCCCGATCGTAACAAATCGTTCTTCATCAGCAGAAAGTTGATCTTCAATGGTAATCGCATATGGGTCAAAAAATACCGGCTCGGTCTCTGAGAATCGCACAGCGTGTTTCTTGAAGTTTGATTCTGCTTTATCCTGATCCCATTCAATCATGATACATATAATATATGCATATACTGCCTGCTGTCAAACTGTGGGGATTTATCTGCCGAATGCCGAGTTGAGCGATGTTTGTATAATGAGGCCGAAGCAGAGCTTCGAGCCGGGTTATGCGAACTTCGCTCGAATCCGCCGCGGCGGACTCGCGAGCGCGAGTCAGCGCCGAGCGAATTAATCGGGCGAGTTCACTCAA
>JAJFLP010000116.1 GCA_021772635.1 Verrucomicrobiota bacterium
TGTTTTCAAAAACACCAGATTCAAGTTCAGCAATAACTTGCAATTTAAACGCTTCACTGTAACGAACAACCTGTCGACTCATGTCACAACTCCTTAGTTTAGGGACTCAACATGTGTCAACTTATATCAGGACGGCACCCCAAAATCCCAAATCTAAAATCTAAAATCTAAAATCAACTTATCTCCATTCGTGTTTCGGATAACGGCGCGCCAATTCCTTTTTCACGCTTGGGTACAGCGTGCCCCAAAAACCGGCGATGTCGTCAGTTACCTGGACCGGTCGCATATTTGGTGCAAGAATTTCAATCAGTAATTTCTGTCTCCCGCCTGCTACGGCAGGGGTATCGACAAGACCGTACAAATCTTGAATCTTCGCGTTACCTCTAGGCGGTTTTCCGACGCGATACTTTATTTTCATTCGACGACCGGAGGGTAGGGGGATCCACGGAGGCGCCATCGATTCCATAAGCTTATGTTGATCAATCGGTACGAGGCCTTTTACCGTAGCCAGGTACGGCAGATTTCTTACATCCGCGTAACGTCGTTTGCCGTTGCAAATAGTTCTCAACACCGCTCTCCTGTCGTTATCATCGTAGGCCGGTAAATCGTATTCGGGACAGATTTCCGACAGCCACTGGACGCGATCTATCCAGGATTTAACGTCTTCCGTCCACCCTTTGAGTACTAGGTTTTCGTCGATTATCGCGTCCGCGAGTATTTCACCACAAACCCCTTGATCTACATCCGACGACATATTGCTGTGGATTAGGAGATCGAGGCAATAGTCGCTTGCCACTTCCTCGACTACCTGTTTCTTTGAATTCCATAATGTCTGCTTATCGAATCGCCATGCGTTTTCGAATAGGTCAATCAACCAGTCGACTTTAACCTCGCTGGCCAGTGAGAGCTGTGTTTTTACCACTCCCTTGGCTTTCTGGATCTCCCGAATTTCAATCGCCACCAGAAACTCGCAATCTTTCACAGAACTGCTGTTCTCAAGACTAGCGCGACGATTTTCGGGCAGTTCGCAAACCAGGCTTCCAAGGTCACGTCTTCGCGCCAGGTGATCCGGGAAGCCGAGAAGGACGCATTGCACTACCTCTTCGGCGTCCGCCTCGGCTTCAAAACCTGCGTCCAGGTGACGCTTGCAGGTGTCGATATAGAGATTGCCTATGCGCCAAGCATGTCTGCACGCACTGCCGTGTATGCCGGCGTCGGCGCAGGCGCCGCGGTTGAAATCGCAGTCTCGTGCGAAGCGTAGTGCGTTGACGAGCATGAATAAGTCTGACTGAATCGGGTTGCCAGCAAGGGTGTTATCGAATTTCTGAGCGAAGGCATTCCGCGCTGATTTATTCGAAACGGTGACCGGCCGCTCCGTAAGGGCAGCGGCGATCAGTGATGTTGTGGTCGCACAACCTCTTTGGCTTGCCTCTAAAAGCATTCTCGATATTCGCGGGTGGCACGGGATCGACGCGAGTTTGTACCCGAGTTTTGTAAGCTTCTTACTCTCAGCGTCCGTTGCCCCCAACATTCTGAGCAGCCGATTTCCCTGCGCCACCGCTTCTGTTTTGGGCGGGGTTAACCAGGGGAATGCGGTGATATCGGGGAAACCCAGAGCATTAAGTTGAAGAATCGTTTCAGCCAAATCAACCCGTTCAATTTCCGTTGCTGATGCTACGGGGCGCCGTTCATGCTCCCGTTCAGTCCAGAGACGAATACAGCGTCCAGGGAATTCCCGTCCGGCCCTACCTGATCGCTGGTCAGCGGAGGCTTGGCTGATCGACTCGACGTGTAGGGTATTCAAGCCGCGGGATGGATCGAACCGATTAACCCTTGCGAGTCCGGAATCGATTACATGCCCGACACCGGGGACCGTCAGAGACGTTTCCGCGACGTTCGTCGTAACGATTATCTTTCTGAAATCGGACGGGCGCATAACCGCGTTCTGCTGGTCGACCGGTAAATTGGCGTGCAACGGTTTTATGTCGAGTTTCTCCCTGGATTTTACCTTCTTACACGCATCAATCGTTCGTTGTATTTCGAACACGCCGGGCATAAAAATCAGCACATCCCCCATATCATCGGATTTTAACAGTGTCCCCAGTGCCCGGGCCGCGGAATCCCAGACTTCCATCTTTGGCGCCGGACCTGCGTAACCGATAGCGACCGGAAATCGTCGGCTATCGCACTCGAGAATGTCGGACTCGCCGAGGAACATTTTGAGATTTTCTGTTTCCAGTGTGGCCGACATCACAGCGAGTTTTAGATCGGGTCGCGATGTATCTTGCAGGTGCTTAATCAGACCGAGTCCGATGTCAGTGTTTATTGAGCGTTCGTGGAATTCGTCAAAGACGATCGCCTCGATTCCCGGGAGTGTCGGATTTGACAGCAGCATTCGTGGTAGAATACCTGCTGTGATATAGAGTATTCTCGTGTCCCGCGATTTTCGGGACTCGAGCCGCGTTTGAAATCCGATATCAGTTCCAAGCGTAGACCCGCGCTCTGCTGCGACATAACCGGCAAGCATCCGGGCCGCTATCCGCCGCGGTTGAAGAACGAGGATCTTTCCATTGATTTTGCAATCATCCAGGAGGAACTGCGGGATCATGGTCGACTTCCCCGAGCCAGTCGGTGCTGACAGAATCACCCGGTTTCGTTCCGAGATTGTCTCGACGAACCGACTCTTAATGTCGTGAATTGGAAGATTTGGACTCATATTGATTTACAACGTAAACGCCTTTGCCTTCAATAATCGTGTGATTTGTAGATCTCGTTTTGGCGGGCGGGTGGCCCAACCGCCGGTATTCTGGACGCGATGCTTCGTGGCGGGGGCCATCCGCCCATTGCGCGTCCATCACGCTTTTTCAATATCCTAAAATTAAACCCCTACAGCGGCGCAGGCGTACAAGTTGTCAATCTGCGAATAATCGATCCCTAAATCATGCTCCATTTCTCCAATAGACTAAACTGGCGTACTGAAAAGAATCGCATCAGCGAGCTCATTGAACAAAAACGCCACGACGGCGTCGCCTTCGTCGACTTGACGGAATCCAACCCGACGCGAGTTGGTTTAACCTATCCCGAACAACTTATTCTCGACGGGGTTTCCGAGAACGGCTGTTTTACGTATACCCCGGATGCACGCGGAAATATCGGCGTACGGGAGGCGATTGCAAATTACTACCATGACCACGGCGCGGATATCTTGACCGACCAGATCATCGTCACCGCGAGCACGAGCGAAGCCTACACACACCTTTTTCGCTTGCTTGCTAATCCTGGTGACAACGTGCTTGTCCCGCAGCCCAGTTACCCGCTGTTCGAATATCTCGCCGGGCTCGAGAGCATCGGTACTCAATCCTACCCGTTAGACTACGACGATCGTTGGCGAATTGATCGCCGTTTGGTTACCGATGGAATCACGGCAGAAACGAAAGCGATTTTGGCGGTGAACCCCAATAATCCCACCGGGTCGTACTTGTCGGACGACGATTACGAAGGTTTGGTGGATATTTGTTCGGAACGCGGGCTGGCGTTGATTATTGATGAGGTGTTTTTGGACTATCCGATGACCGCTCAAAGCGACTCTGTTCAGACACGTTGCGGTGAAGAACGCATTGTATCGTTTGTATTAAGCGGAGCTTCGAAGATAGCCGCGTTACCACAATTGAAGGTTAGTTGGATTGTCGTAAACGGCCCGGAGTCGGAACGGCGACGCATTTCCGAATGTCTCGAAGTGATCAACGACTTATTCCTGTCGGCATCTGGACCGTCGCAATCAGCCGCTCGTGTCGCTATCGCTACGCGGAACCTGGTGCAGAAGCAAATCGTGGATCGATGCAAACTGAATCTTGGTGTCATTCAGGACTGTCTGCGGAGCACTGAAGCAGAGGTGTTTCCGGTGGAAGGCGGGTGGTACTCTGTCCTCAGCGTACCGGCTATTCGGTCAGATGAGGAATGGGTTATGGACCTACTTGAGAAAAAAAATGTCTTGATCCACCCGGGATATTTTTTCGACTTTCCGGACGAAACAAAACTCGTTTTATCCTTGTTACTCCGTCCTGACCTCCTCGAACAGGGTATGTCCTGTTTACGGGCGCTTATCGAAGAATCATAGCATATGTACGGATATTCTTCGACGAATCACCGAATTGTTTAGGATCGACCGAATTTTTCATTTCGGGTCGCTTAGGACTTTAATTTCTCCCGTTGCCATGGCGTTCTGCCGGGCGGGGCAACTTGGAAGTTATATCCATCGATAGCAGTGGACAAAAATCCAATAATAACTATATTCCTTCTTGCTCGTTCAAGAGAACGTGCCAAAACGGCGTGGTAGCCAAGTGGTTAGGCAGGGGTCTGCAAAACCTCGGACACCGGTTCGAATCCGGTCCACGCCTCTCTGCTTCGCAAGCCGTTATTTGTGAATGACTTGCGAAGCAGAGAGGTTCTTCTTTGAAGGTTTCGCCACCGAACGATTTAACCGCTCAAATCAACGACATTAAATTGGAACGATTTTCGCAAACTTTGACTCTAAATCCATCGAAGGGTTGATTCTTTCAAGTTATTCTCGTATACTGAGATTGTTCTTTACCAGAGGTAGTAGAACCTTTAAAGGCCTCCGCTGAGCCAGCCTGGCGAATCAGCGGTTTTTTTATTTTATACCCATTTTGGTCCGTTGCGAATTTGTTGTATCGTCGATAGACGTCCGGTTCGAGGTGGTGTGTCCGCGACAAAAGCCGTTATGAAATCTGCCCGATTTTTTCCTGTTATGGCGATGACAACAACATAGTCCCCCTTTACGATTGTAACGCGACGGTCGCGACTATATTTCTTTTTCAGTTTGTCCCAGCCAAGGTAACGTTCCGCTTCGAAATCGTTCAATACGCTTTCAATCCAGTCAATTCTTACCGCTCGCTTAGCTGAGAAAATATTGTCCTTCCCACCCCTAGCAGATTCGAAAAATGCGTGTTTAAAGATACGCTTTCGAAAATGAACCATAATACCATCAAACGTGCGGATTGGTTTCTGGCAATATTTTCGTTCGAAGTACACTCGATAGTCATCAGGCGACGCGAGATCTATGAAATGAGAATAGGCCACTGCGCTTACCAACCCCCTTCAAGGCGCATGCTAAATACATTAAATTTTTGCTCGTCCCTATTTGTTGGTCCCAATCGACTTCCTAGTCGTTTTTCCAAATACTCAGCCAAAATCCGCTTAAAAGCTTGCGGTTTCAGACTGTTGTTTAGTCGTGCTGCGGCTAGACCAGTAAGAACATCTGAAAGCTGAATTAATACCGACTCCTCGGAGCGGAGGGCCTGAACATTCGTAATTCTTGATGACAGGTTAGCGCGCCCCAAACATTGTTCGAGCACATGCAATCGGTCAGGGCTACGATTGGTCTTGAAATCGCAGAAAACAGAATATTCATTGAAATCGAGTATCCAATGGTGAAGTAGCTGATAGTAGAATTTGTAGAATCCCAGTTCTTGGTCATTTTCGTGGTATTTAATTAGGTTTACCTCCGTATGGTCTATCGCGACACATCGAAAACGAAGGAGTTCGCCGCAGTCGAAAAACCAATCGACCAGTTCCTGGTAAAACTTTGATCTTGATGGAGACACCTTCTGCCACTTAAACTCGCCACCGACCAAATAACGATCGCGAAGTTCATGTAGAGCTGATTTAAATTGTTCTCTTCTGTCGCGGGGAAGCCATAGGCTACCAATCACCAGGAATTTTGCCGGTGGGGATTTGGACGCCAAAAGGTCCGGGTAACTCTCGTCGCAATAAATATCAAATTTCATTTGCTCTCCTCGACGGTTTATGCCACCCAAATATGTTATTTTTCAAAACGTTTAGTTGGCGATAAACACTATCGAAAATCAAACAAACTGCAAGGTGGAATAGGATATGGACATTACTGCAGTGCTGGAGGATTTGCCCGAACTAGAATCGCGAACGCCGCGTCTGGTAAATCTAGTGAGCTTTTGATCCAGTTTCGGGCAACGAAAACGCTGTTATGAACGTGCCGCTGCACTCCATTGAGGTCGACAAGACGCAGCCAAGGAAGAACCTCGGCGATTTGGATGGACTAAAAGCATCAATCAAAGAACACGGAGTTATATCCCCGATCATTCTTTCACCGAACGGTGCCGGCGGTTATCGAATTATCGCCGGAGAACGGCGTTACCGAGCATCGCTGGAATTAGGCGTCGACTCCATACCGGCCATCATCCGAACCGTGGCAGACCAGAACGGCCTTGAATTACAAATCATAGAGAACCTGCACCGGAAAGACCTCAACCCGATCGAGGAGGCGAAATCTTATCGGCGCTTGATAGGGGAGTTTAATCTTACCCAAGAACAAGTCGCTAATCGACTGGGCAAATCAAAATCTTCGATTAACGAGTTGCTCCGTCTTTTGGATCTTCCGGCAGAGCAAATCAACGAACTCTGTACCGCCGATTCGGTCCCGAAGTCAGTCCTCATAGGGATTGCGAGGAATAGTGACCCTGCAGCACGGCAAGCTCTGTTGAGCCGTGCCAAAGCCGGGAAATTAACGGTGAAGGAGGCAAGGAAATCGAAAAACGGTCGTCAAAATCAGACTGCCAACTCGAATACCAAGTCGCATCGATTTTCAGTGAGCCAAGGCGAAGTGGTCATAAAGATCACCACCGGCTACGCCACGGTCGATCACATAAAATTGGCGCTTCGCGAAGCCCTCGAGCAACTTGGAGAAAAAGTTGCTCCTTAAATAAAATATCACGCGTTTGCGAGTTGCCTGACGTGAGAGATATCTCTATTGCCGACGGCGCGGATCTGAGCAGAAAGCAAAGTTACAACCGTAACAGTGGAACCACCGAGTGTAACAAATTCCACTTCGAATGCTTCTCCTAGGCGATGAATATGAATAATCGTTCCTACATCACCAGCCTGAAGCCCTTCATCAGCAAGGTCTTCCAATAATACAATTCTATCGTGCTCTTTGACCATGGTCGCCTCCTATATCGGATATGCTGTGATTAATCGTGGTATTGTATCATGTTTTTCCATTATCCAAACGGTTCTTACGGTCGGATTTCGACCGTCCGGTGTTTGTAACGGAGCGTCAATAGTATAACGTTCACCAAAGTCTGATTCTTTAACAACTGTCACATCGTTATTCTGCCCATGCTGGCGAAGAGATTCTGACAGCACTTTCCAATTTTGCGATGAGAACCCAAATCTTTCGAAGAAAAGTGCTTTGCCCCTTCCATCTTCATGCGTAACAGACAATAGATATTCAAGAATCTTCTTGCGATCTACTCGAGCTTTACCGGCATGCGGCAATTTCATGAATCAACCTGTAGCGTAGATAATTTAAGACCAGAACGGATTACAAAATCAGCCTTGACCATAGCCTTAGTCAGTCCGTTTCAGACCGATATGCATCTCGGTTGCTCGGATATTGAGCTGTATCAAGTAATATATTCGAATAGCAGGTCGTTACAATTTTTGACCGAGATGTTTAGAGGAAGATTAGCGAATGTCAGACCGGTGCTTTTACAACCACCGAGGGATTCAAGAGAATCTCAGTTGGAAAGAAAGCATGATTGAGATCCAATTTGTAAAACCGGACTGAAGGATCTACGGTTAACACCGAAAAGCGGCAACTAATTTAAACGAACCGCCTGTTCCACGGTGCGTGACACAATTCGCCATTTTGGTTTTCCAGGTAAGAGATTTCAGGCGAAAACCGATTCGCATGTTCGAATCCGGTCCACGCCTCCATTGTTCATAAATCGTTTATAATAAACGCGTTATGAATAATGGAATGGCATCGAGGAGGTGTTTTGGCACACACTGTTCCACAAGTCGCGTTCATAAGGCCGGTATAGGCACCTAAACTTCCAGTGGTTCTACCGAAAGACGAAACCCAAGTCCGTGGAGTATTGATTCGAACGTTTCGAGTTTTGGATTTCCTTTTTCCGATAATGCCCTATATAGACTCTCCCGGTTGAGGTTTGTACGCTTCGCGAGTTCGGCAACGCCACCCTGCGCTTTCGCTATATCCCGCAATGCCAACAACAAACTTTCCGTATTCCTATCTGTATCGTAATCCTCTAGGGCCGCTTTCAGGTAGGCGACTGCGTGTTCCGAATCTTTGAGGCCTTCGACCAACACGTCCTCGTAATTTCTATAACTTCTCATCATTTTTGCTCCCGATAATCTTTCCAGTATTTATTTGCTTTTACTACTGGCCATGGCAGACTGAAAAAAGCGATGCTAAGTGATGAGCAAGCGTATGGACTTACCTCAACTGCCTAAGGCAAAGGCACTTGATCTGCTCGAAGTACTCGCGCCGCTCGTAATACCAGCAGATCACTTCAGCGCTAAGTCTGTTCCGGGCGTCTGACCAATCAAAATCGGAGTTAACTATACTGCAAGCAGTAGAATTCCCTGATGACTTTGCATGAATTAGCCGAACGATTCCGAACAATATTTCGAAAACCTGATGATAGTCAGTTTTAGCCAAAATAGGTAAGCTGATCGCGTGGCAACACCATGAAAAACGTAGATAACCATAAGCGTAAAAATTCGCATAGGCGTAAGCCAGGAAAAACGCCGGGTTTGCCGCCGGGGTCGTTGGTACACCACGGCCGTCGCCGCACCGATAATGTGCACATACGCCTGGTCGATTACTCCGCGACGCATATTGATGAAATTCATGTAAACGATTTGGAAAAGCTGGCCGACTATAGCGCAAAGGACTCAGTTAGCTGGATTAGGATTGAAGGGTTGCATGATGTGACTGTGATGGAACGGATCGGTCAGATTTTCGATTTACACCCGCTAGTTGTCGAAGACATTCTTCATCCCAGCCAAAGAATCAAAGTAGAGGAATATGACCGATTTCTTTACTTTGTCGTGCAACTTCTTCCAGTGAAGCATCCTCCTTCGAACGGCAATGAATGGGATGTAGAACAACTAAGCATAGTATTGGGCGATGGCTTTGTTCTCACGTTTCATGAAAACACCTCCGAATTTTTCGAGCCGATCTTTGAACGATTGCGAACGATGAAAGGACGTCTGCGCAAACGTGATAGTGGCTACCTGTGTTATACGCTGCTTGATATGGTGGTTGATCGTTATTGGTTTCTCGTGAGTGCCCTTGGTGAAAAGATCGACATGGTGGAAGACGGAATATTTCGGGACGACGACGCTGTAACTTTGAATGAGATACATGGAATCAAAAAAAGGGTTATTCAATGCCGTCGCTTAGTGCGGGAGATGAATCGTCTGTGCGAGACGATCATGCGCGAAGAATTCCAATTTTTCGACCGGTCATTCAACGTCTATTTTCGTGATCTTTATGACCACTCGCTCCGTGCTCTAGATAATGTTGAACACCACCGGGAATCACTTACCAATCTCCTAGAGATTCAAATGACGCTTACCGGCAACCGCATGAATGAAATAATGAAGACGTTGACTATCTTCTCGACAATTTTTATTCCATTAACTTTTATCGCCGGCATTTACGGGATGAACTTCAATACCAACCGAAGCCGGTGGAATATGCCGGAACTCAACTGGCCATTCGGTTATCTTTTTTCTCTGGGGCTAATGATAATATTTGCGTCCGGTATGATCCTGTACTTCAAAAATAAAAAATGGTTATAACCATATTTCGGCATGAGAAAATTTCGGTCGAAAAGCCGGGATGAACAATGAAACTGTTAGGTATACTGCAACCACCAACTAAAAGGACAGACAATGCAGCAATCAATCACAGCAATTATATTATCACTACTCACACTCGGATTATTTGTAAATTTATCGTTTGGGCAAGCGGTGACGCTGACAGGCAGTGATACGGAATTAAAATCTGCGGCTGAACGCGTCTTTAAGGTTATCGGATTACAAACGTCTGAGGCAATTCAGTTTTTTTTGCAACAATGCGTTAACCCCAGTCGCCTATCATTCCGCCACATGCCAAACAGCCCGATTCCGAATCTTTAGCTTCTATGAAAAAGCTTGAAAATGGTGGTGGCGGGAAATTTGGCGATACCGATGAATTCTACGGAAGCGGCTGCAACTACCAGACTGGATACTCGTTAGGAGTTGGGGCTGTGGTATTGAATGAAGCTCGGGTCTTGTTGGTCAAGCGCGCATCGGGGGTAAAGTCCGGATGGTGGGCTATTCCTGGCGGTTATGTTGAATCTAACGAGACGATTGACCAGGCGGTCCGCCGTGAAGTCTACGAGGAAACCGGTGTTCGCGCTGACGTGAACGGATTGGTTGCAGTGCGCAACCGAATTCACGAGTCCGGGAATGATAACAGTGCGTACTTTATTTTTCTGATGACGACTCGGGAAACGACTTTCCGGCTCGCACCCGAAGAAGTAAGTGACGCCGGTTTTTTCTCGGTAGACGAGATCAACGAGCTGCACATGCTGTTGCCGCTTTGCAAACGTGTTGCGGTTGATGCATTGAAGGGCGGGTTGAAATCATTACAGTTGCGCACGCTTCCGGAGTATTCCCCTGAAAATTATATTCTTTATCTATAGGAGCCCACCAGTGGGTTTCCTTTTTAACCCACAATATATCCGTCTTCGTTCGGGTAACTACGACGGGACAGGTGCAATACGAAACGGGCTCATCCATAGTCTCTTGGTCAGATTCCGACAGAACAAAATCATAAATCTAAAATCATAAATCTAAAATTCCGCCAAGTTTCAGAGGAGAACGAATGATTCGTTTCGGATTATGCTGTCTGTTTCTAGAACAGCCGATCAAATTCAGAACAACGACTGCGGCAGCTCTGAAGCGCTTATCTGGTGACGAAAAAGCGGCGAAATTGAGTAATATCATCGCCCACAACGCGGATGCATTGATGGCCGCGCTTCAGTTCTGTCATGGCCAGAACATCGGGTCATTTCGGATCAATAGTCAGATCTTGCCGGTCAAAACTCACCCCGAGCAAGGATACGACATCAACGATTTACCCGATGCAGATAGGCTGATTCGAAAATTTAGGATGTGTGGCGATTACGCCCGCTGCCATGGCATAAGGACGACCTTCCATCCAGATCAGTTTGTGGTCCTCAACTCACCGCGCGAAGACGTCGTGGAGAGTTCGATCAGGGAATTGGAATATCAAACCGAAGTAGCAACCTGGGTAAACGCGGACGTAATCAATGTTCACGGCGGCGGCGGATACGGGGATAAACCGGCAGCGTTGAATCGATTGCGCGCGAATATTGGCCGTCTGTCGGACGAGGCTAGATGTCGCCTTACGTTCGAAAACGATGATAAGACCTATACCCCGGCCGACCTATATCCAGTTTGTAAAGAAGCCGATGTCCCTCTCGTTTACGATGTACACCATCATCGATGCCATCCTGATGACCTCTCGATAGGTGAGGCGACAGAACTTGCGTTGGCAACCTGGAGCCGTGAGCCGCTGTTTCATATATCCAGCCCGCGTGACGGCTGGAACGCGAAACAGACCTACAAGCATCACGACTATATTGATGTCCGGGATTTTCCTGAAGAGTGGAGCGGCCTTGATATTACTGTTGAGGTCGAGGCGAAGGCAAAGGAATCGGCAGTTCGAAAATTACAGCAAGATCTAACGACTCAACCTCATGATAATTAGAAAGTTATTTGCGGGACGCTACACTAGCCTGCATTATGCAGGCTAGGCGTTTCAATCACACATGACATTTAAGTTTAACACAGGGACACCTATCATGGCTTCGAGCGAAATCGACAATGTTCCCGCCGACGATTCCCGCATACACCTCGGCATCAGCTCTTGTTTGCTAGGTGCCAAGGTTCGTTTCAACGGCGGTCATAAAAAGGACAACTACGTAACCGACGTTTTATCGAACTACTTCGATTGGGTTCGCGTTTGTCCGGAGATGGATATTGGCATGGGCACCCCGCGAGAGTCGGTTCGACTGGTCGGCAACCCGAACAATCCGCGCATGCTGGGGACGAAGTCGTTACGGGATTGGACTGAACAGATGAATCGCTATGCCAGGCAAAAAGCAGAATGCCTGCGCGAACTGAATCTGCACGGTTATATCCTGAAAAGCCGTTCTCCCAGTTGTGGTCTGATGCGGGTTAAGGTCTATTCCGAAAAGGGTGCGCCGGTAGCGACTTCACCGGGACTTTTCGCGCGCGCTCTCGAACAGGCCATGCCGAATCTGCCGATCGAAGAAGAAGGGCGTTTGAATGATCCCAGACTTAGAGAAAATTTCATTGTCCGTGTTTTTTCCTACTACCGATGGACTCAGTTGCGCAAGCAGCCGTTTGCAATGAAACATTTGGTGGATTTTCATACCCGGCATAAATTCTTGTTGATGGCCCATAACGAAACGAAGATGCGTTTTCTAGGGAGATTCCTTGCTGATGCGAAATCTGTAAAGAGTGAAGGGTTGTTGGACCAATACGAGGAGATATTCTTTCCCGCTCTGAAAATAATCGCCTCGACCAAACGACACACCAATGTACTGGAGCATATCGCTGGTTTTTTCAAGAACGAAATTTCACCAAGTGATAAACAGGAATTAAAGGACTCTATTGCGGACTATCGGCAGTCACTCGTTCCGCTGATCGTTCCCATTACATTGATCCGGCATCATCTGAAAAACACGCAACACAAATACCTGCTGAACCAAATCTACCTCAATCCACATCCCAAAGAATTGATGCTGCTGAATCATGTGTGATGATGGCGGCTTATCTTCGCAACCTTTGCGTGATTCGGATTGGAGCATTCGGTATGATTCATCAAAAAACAGTCGTCGATGATCTGATCATCGACCATCACCTTAACGAAAGGAGGAAACCAATGAAAGGCAGCAAAATCATTGCCGCAAGTCTTCTATCCGTCATCCTGTGCTTGCTTTCGACCGGTTGCACCCCCGAGACGCCAAGACAACAGCCAGTCGACTCAAAATTTCCTCAAGTGCAAGGCACAAGCTTGGAGGGCAACATTTATACAATTCCGGACGAATTTATCGGAGAGCCGACGCTGTTATTGATTGGTTATATTCAGGATAGTCAGTTCGACATAGACCGTTGGCTGCTCGGATTGGTTCAGCTGGAAGTGCCGATAGCAGTTCGCGAGATCCCGACTGTACGCGGTTTGATTCCACGCCTGATTGCGAACAAGATCGACTCCGGGATGCGTAGCGGTATCCCAAAAGAAGACTGGGGTGCCGTGATTACCGTGTATAAGGATGCCGATGTTATCGCTAATTTTCTCGGTACCGAAGATCCGTTAAACGCACGCGTTGCATTACTCGACGCAAATGGCAACGTCATCTGGTTCCATGATCGCGGTTACAGCGCCAAATGGATCAGCGACCTTGACCGGACTGTGCGAGCCCTCCGAAGATGAACCGCCGCACGACTGAATGGAATGACGCTTAGACAGATTCCTCGGACGCGCCATTCATCCACTCCCAATATGGAAGATTCGAACCTAAAAAATCAAATGCGAGAAAAATTAAACATCTTGTTGACCGGCGCTACGGGATACGTTGGCGGACGCTTGCTAACGGCATTACAGCAAGATCGTTTTAAGATACGCTGTCTGACCAGACGGCCGGAGGCCCTAACGTCTCGCGTGGCGGAGACTACTCAGGCGATATATGGCGATCTTTTAAACCGGCAATCTCTAGACGGTGTGTTCACTGACATTGATGTTGCGTTCTACATGGTTCATTCAATGGGATCCGAAAAAGACTTCGTTGAACAAGATCGACTTGCGGCGAAAAATTTTTCGGACGCCGCTGCGGTCGCTGGCATTGACCGAATCATTTACCTCGGTGGTTTGGGTGACTCGCAGGCGGCGCTCTCCCCCCATCTTCAAAGCCGCCAGGAAGTCGGCGCCATTCTCCGAGCCTCCGGTGTGCAGGTGATCGAATTTCGAGCCTCAGTGATTATTGGTTCCGGCAGCCTATCTTACGAATTGGTGCGGGCATTGGTAGAGCGACTGCCAGTGATGATTACTCCGAAATGGGTCTCAATTCCGACTCAACCCATCGCAGTTTCCGACGTTCTGGAATATTTACTCGCCGGCATAGACCTTGACTGTGACCAAAGCGAAATCTTCGAAATTGGGGGGCAGGATATTGTTTCTTATGAGGGGATCATGAGGGAATACGCGCGGCAACGGGGCTTGACGCGGGTGATGATCCGAGTTCCTGTCCTGACGCCGTATCTGTCCAGTTTGTGGCTGGGGCTGGTTACTCCTATCTTCGCGCGCATCGGTCGAAAGCTCGTCGAAAGCATTCGCCACTCGACCATTGTCAATGATAAAAAGGTGTTGACTTCATTCACTATTAGGCCTCGCGGATTGCAGACAGCACTAGCCGAGGCTATGCAAAATGAAGATCGTGAGTTTGCGGCGACTCGGTGGTCTGACGCCTTGGCGTCTTCCGGTGGTATAAGGGACTACGCCGGCGTCCGATTTGGCAATCGGCTTATCGACTCCCGGGTGGTAAAAGTGGACGTCACCCCAAAGGAAGCCTTTACGCCGATCCGCCGGATTGGGGGCGATTCCGGGTGGTATTATGCCAATTGGCTGTGGTGCGCACGGGGATTTATTGACCTGATGATCGGAGGTGTGGGGATGCGACGGGGACGGGGAAATCCGGAGTCACTTTGCGTCGGTGACGCATTGGATTTCTGGCGTGTGGAAGCCTACGAACCCTGTAAGAAACTCACCCTTTTCGCGGAAATGAAGATTCCGGGTCGCGCCTGGTTGGAATTTGAAGTGTCGGAGAATTCGGATGGCACGACGATTCGGCAGACGGCCATATTCGATCCCATTGGTTTATCCGGGATTTTATATTGGTGGGGTGTTTATCCCCTCCACGCATTGATTTTCTCGGGTATGCTGAAAAACATTGCCATTCAAAGTCGTATTTCCGATTAAGGGACCTTGCGCCGGCAATAGTAAATAGACTGTAAGCAGTCGAATTTTCGATCCCGCCTGCGGGATCACGGTAGGCAAAGATTTTAGAAAAATTGCCGACGTGAGTCGCGTTTTCGCCGCGGCGAATCACGCGAAAACCAAGACGCGGCGAAGCCCCCGTTCGAACGTTCATCTCCCGGGCCTGTCTCGCCATCATGTCGTGCCATAGAAATTTAGCGACGGCGGACTTGTCCCGCCAAAGCTGTGAAGCGAAGGCGGATCCACGCCTCCATTTTTATCTTTAACGATTCTCGCCGCCTTCGCAATTTCTCGTAGTGCAATAGTAATGCGTACTAGCATTTGCCTTGGAATATCCCTATTATCAACCTAACTTAATTATGTACTAGGAACGATAATGTGTACTGCGCTTATGCCTGTATCGACGCCATTGAGAACGAATCGAGACTGCATGCAGTCGAATTCTTGGACAGCGCATATAAAACTGTGCACGGGATGCCGAACAATATATTGAAAACTCGATGACGACGGGCAGAGAAAATCGTGAGCCTTAGTGAATCCCACAAAGTACGTAGCATGCGCTAACAAACGGATTTTTTACGATGCCACCTCAACCAACCAAAACTATGCTGCCGGTTCGAGCTGCACGGGTTCTCGCGCGTCTTGAACCGATGAAAGGATTGTCGGTAGAAGAGAAATCCGTTCATGCACTTGGTTTGGCGGCCACACCGGAGGAACGATGGGAACTAATGGAGCAGAACGTCCGGTCACTCGGCTATTGGCAGCCCTTGAAAAAGACCGCATCGAATACATGCTGATTGGAATGTCGGCAGCGGTTGTTCAAGGCGTAATGGGGCAGACCCTCGACGTGGACTTGTGGATTGATTTGCCTCCGCGCCGGTATATGCGTCCTGTCAATCTTGCCGTGAACGACGGTGCGGTGATGGCAGCTAATACGGTCGTGTATCTTGAAGATGGCATGCCCGTTAATTTCGTTTATGAGGTTGACGGCCTGGAATCTTTCAAGACCGAGAGAAAGCAGGCCATCCTGCTGCCGTTTTACTCCAGAGAAGTTCCTGTACTCTCTCTGGAACGCATTTATCAAAGCAAGAAATCAATTCAGAGGGATAAGGATTTACTTCACCTGAAGATGATCGAAGAATTTCTCGCGTGCCGAAAATTTCACGAAAATAGTGAGCCGTAGAGTCGATCTGAGGATCGGCAGATGTGGAGACATTCGGAATAACTTCGAATTTCAACCGACACAGCCATTTAGGCGGCAACGGTTCGGCCAGTCTCGCCAACGTCAAGAGTGCATGTGAAGACGGCGGCGGACGCGTCTCGTCGTCGTTATGAGCGTTAGCGAGAACGTAGACGGATCTATGCCATCATACCTTCTTTGTTTGGACGGATCCTCCCCTCTAAATCCGCCCACGATTTGGATTTCGCCATTTTTAGATCGTACCTCGTTTGCAGATTCATCCAGAATTCGGCCGTGGTACCAAAGTACGCCGATAGTCGTAATGCGGTATCCGAAGAAATCCCTCGTTTTCCATGAACAATATCAAATATTCGGGTTGTCGGCACGTCAATGTCTCTTGAAAGTCTATTTTGACTTATCTCAATCGGTTCCAGGAACTCTTTGAGGAGAATTTCCCCAGGGTGGATTGGCTTAAGTTTCGTTTTCATGATGAATTCGGTCCGTAGTTAATTTAAATTAGTGACAATCAACGATCTCTATACCGCAAGCGGTACAAATTTTGGACAACTTACAACTAGCTACATATGGGATTCCGAACGAAATTTCGAACAGCCGTCGCCCAAGTGGCTATGGCCGGTTAAGAAAACTAAGTGCGTTGGGTATACATTATATGCGTTACCGTCTTTCCATGTGAAGCAAATTCGCCAGACATCATTCCGAGATCCGCCTCGTAGAATCCCGCTTGCTTGGAAACATGCCTTTCTGAAATCCGAATGGTTGTCATTGCCTGGCCTGCCCCTTGATTAAGATTTGGCCTTAGGAAGTGGTTGCAAACTAAAGACATGGCATCATCTTTCGATTAATAAAAACTTGCACTTGTTAATCATTTGATATACAATATGGCGAAAGTCATGCACTTTTCGAAATATCGTTCGGGAATTCTTCGTTGATAATTTCCAAGCTATCCAAAAATTGTACTGCTTGCGGTATAATTATCCCATTTAACAACTGATTGGAGGATATTCCAATGGCCAATGATACCGTAACAGCAAGAATTGATCCGGAACTAAAATCCGAGGCCGAAGGCGTCTTAAACGAAATTGGATTGAAAACGTCGGAGGCAATTCGGTTGTTTCTACAGCAGTGTGTTAACTCCGGCGGTTTGCCTTTCCAGCCACACGCGAAGCAGCCCAATGCCGAAACGCTGGCCGCGATAAAAGAGCTTGAAGATGGTGGCGGCGAGAAGTTTGATGATTCCGGTGAATTCTACAAAGACCTTGGGATTTGATCAATGTATCAATTCCGACGATCACCTCAATTTCGACGTGACGTCAAGCGATGTCAGAAGCAACACAAAGGCATGATGAAATTTCGGGCGATCCACGAAGCCCTTATCACCGGCCAGCCACTTAGCAGCGAACATAGAGATCACAAATTATCCGGGAATTGGAAAGACCATCGCGAATGCCATATCGAACCGGACTGGCTACTGATATATCGCGTTAATGAACAGCGGAAAGAGATTGAATATGTTCGCATGGGCAGTCACTCTGACCTTTTCGGCAAGTGACTGCAGGAGGTGAATGTCAAACGGTCGAGAGTTGTAGAAACCCACTGCAAATCGGCTTACTCGATTCCCCGAAAAATGAACTATACCGCAGGCGGTACAATTTTCGTTCCGGACGGCCGAGACCCTTCCCGCGTGAGCGTGGATCCCGCCGAAGCCGTGAAGCGAAGGCGGATCCGCGCCTCCATTTCTCAATTCTTACTGTGCCTCCGCCTATTCGGACCGTTGATTTCTGGAGCGTTTCCGTTTCGTAAGCGTGACTCCGAGTGCTACCATACCAAAAAGAATGCAGGTAGAGGGTTCCGGAATTTGGGTGAATGTGTAGACTTTACCCGCGCCCTGAGCCGTGACGAACAGGCGATCGCCTTCCGGCGTAATATCGATACCGGCCCAAGTGTCGTTGACACCGTTTGTTGTGTTAAGGTCTAGTCCGAGATCGGTAATGAAATCACTGACGGCCCCCGTTGCCGGGTTCACTCGGATGATACGATCACCACCACGGTCAGCTATTAACAAGTCTTCGGTAATCGGGTCGATCGCAATACCGTAAGGATCGATGATCGACTCCGAAGTGGAAATCAAGGTCAGCGTACCACCGATTCCAACCTGGTAAATCGCGCCCGGGGTTGCCCCCCCTTCGGTCTCGCCGGTATCGACAACGTATATGTCGTTCGTTCCAATCGCGATATCGACCGGGTTGACTAAGGTCCCATTATCGCTATGAACGAGAACCTCGCCCTCCGGTGAGTCCGGTGACCATCTCCATATGTTCTCGTGCGCGTTACTATTATCCCGATCAACGATGAGCCCTTGACCTGCTGCAATCACGCCTCCGGTATAATTGTCAGGCGCGATTGCCATTCCCGCGACATCGTCGTCACCTGCTGAAAATCCGGAAACCCATGAGGTTTTTCCCGTCTGTCCGAATCCTATCCGGAAAATACCGCTCGTGAAATCCTCGGAAAAGAATATATCGCCGTCACCCGGATCGATTACGATCCCTGCCGCGTGATCGTTTGCCGTCGTCAGCTGGGTTGTCGATCCGTTGTCGTTTATCCGGTAGATGCCGCTTGAACCTGTGAATCGCTGTGCGGCATACAGCAATCCGTCGAGAGGATTGTAATGAGCCGCGTGAGCACCGGGCAGGGTTACCGTTCGGGTTAATATCCAACCCGGTTCGGCGATAACGAGGTCTGAGTAAACGTCTTCTGGAAATGACAGGAAGAGCAGTGATAAGAAAAGGTAGGCGTATCCCCCGCACGAAATAAACGATTGAATCAACCGTTTGTCACACGGGGACTTGCCCAGGCGAGTAGCTAATGTGGATGAATATCGACCGACTATCGTCGATTTCATAATGTTATTCCCCCGCAATTGTATACCGAACGTCTTCAGATTTTCGAAATACCGTTCGGAAATTCTTGGCTGACGAATTCGAAGCTATCCAAAAATTGTACTGCTTGCAGTATAGGATGGTAATAACTCGGTTGCGTAGGAACCCTGAATGTAAATTAGACGGACCCGACTACAACCGATTCTGGCGGATAACGCGAACGACGCAACCAATTAAGTACTATACTCCCTATTGCCATTATTTTCTATCCGGATTAAGCGAACCAATTGGGTAAGCGCGAGCTCATTTGATGGACCCCGAGTACCTCTAAGAAACTTAATTATTATTTATAAGATTGACTGCGACTCGCGCTCCTTCCGAATATATGTTATACCAACAATCGCGTGGATCAATCAGACTAAAGGAACTGGCATGCCCCTTCTACGAATACGACGAATACTTTTCCTTGTATGTGTACCGCTTATTGCCGTCCTCTTGAGTACGGGCTGCACAACTGTGAAATACTACCAGAAGCAGCACTTCGCTGATCCGATTATGACGCTCGAATCGGACCCGACCGAAACACATCTCATTCAAAAGACGCTTTATGCACGGGAAGGTAGTGTCGGCGGAATCGGTACTGGCGCTGGGGGAGGGTGTGGATGTTACTGACCAGAGGTCTTTGTTATCCACATCTTTTACTGGCATTAGCCGTCTGCCTCTTTGATTGCCATCATGCTTATTCTGAAGACTCTGCTTCCCCGGCTGAGACGACGAGTGACGTCAATAAGGGCCATGGTTTCGTCGGATTTCGAACTGGCGTTTATCACAATGATGACCAGGACGATGGAAATCCGTTTCTCGACGAGCAGCTGACCGTAATCGAACCGGTAATAATTTACGATTACAATGTCACCGACGATCTGGCCTGGTGGGGGAAGCTCTCCTATGACTACGTATCAAGTGCGTCAATCAAACGACTGAACAAATTTCCGCGTCAATCTGGTGCCTCGGGAGATTATTATATCGGACTGGACACTGGCGCCAGATATAAGTTGTCCGACGATACACAAGTCGGAGGGTTCGTAGGGGCTAGCACCGAATTCGATTATGATTCCTTCGGTGGCGGATTGGACATCTCCCATGATTCGAAAGACCGAAACACGACCGTGAAACTCGGTATTAATGGATTTATTGATACGATTGATATCATACGTTTCAACGGTGACGACAGTGAAGGGAAAGATGAGCGGGGTTCGGTCTCTACCGCACTCACGTGGTATCAGGTCTTGACTCCGAAAACTCATGGTAATTTTGGAGCGACGGTAACTTATCAATCCGGGTTTCTCGAAACCGCTTTTAACTCCGTTGTAATCGAGAATCAGAACTTCCCACAGAACCTGAATTTCGACAATCGTGCTCGGGGCATCGAAGTTTCGGAGCAGTTGCCCAGCGACCGAACTCGCGCGGCACTTTTTGCGAATCTAAAACATTATGTGATGGATAAGACCGCGTTAGGCGTCAAGACCAGGTATTACTCGGATACGTGGGACATATCCAGCTTTTCCATTGAGTCGCAAATCGCGAGGTGGGTACTTGAGAGTACGGTTAACCTGCGGCTACGCCATCGGTATTATTTTCAATCGGAGTCGAAGTATTTCGAGGATCATTATAATTTCGACCAGTTCCTTTCCGGCATAAGATATCGCACTCAGGACGCGGATCTCGGCAGTTTTCACTCGAACATGGTTGGAATGAAATTTGATATTATTATCAGCGAATCTCTGAAACTCGATATTGCAGGTGATTACATCATGCGCAGCGACGGAATCAATCAGATCGTGGGAAGTATTGGGATAACTCGGAATTTTTGATGGGAGAAGCCACTTGAAAAAGTCTATTTGAGCCGCGGCCAAAGGTCCTTTTGCCAGCGGGTCAATAGTAATTACCGGGATTGATTTGTCGATAATGGGATGAAATAGACTTGGGGTAACCGGACACGCTAAAGCGCGAACTCTTGCACTTTTTCAATCAATCGCTTCGACTTGGGTGGTGTTGGTCCGGACGGCCGAGACTCTCGCTTATGCGGAGAGTTCGCACTTTAGTGTGTAAAATTTTTGAAGTATACTACAGGCAGTACAATTTTTGGAAGACTTAGAATTCGTTACCTAAGGGATGCCAAATGATTTTTCGAACAGCCGTTCTGCTGTCCAGCAAGAACTTCCGCCTTCGGCTTGTGGCTACGGCGGGACATGATGGCCGGTTAAAAAACTCGAAGGCGTTCGGTATATAGGGAGCACGCGCATGCGATGTTTAATCATTTTAGTACTACTGATGGTAGCTGCTAATTCGCTTTCAGCAGGAGAAATCGATGACGGTTCTATAGCGGAAACGCGGTTAGTTCTCACCGATATGGGCGATCGATTCCACAATGTTAGGGAAATAACAGAGGGCGACAGGAACGTCGTTTTAATATTCTGGCAGACGTGGTGTGTCCCGTGCCTACGTGAAGCGCCGATACTCGTCGAAGTTTCTAAAGCCCACGAAAAACAGCTCGCGTTCTTTGGCATTATTTCTGGCAGCGATGACGATGTAGACGAGGCTAAAGTTCGAAAGATAGTCGAGAAATTCAAACTGCCATATCCCCAAATTCGCGATCGCGATCTATCGATAACAACCCGTTTCGAAGTAAACGCTATTCCGATGATGGTTATCATCGGGGACCAAGGGGCGATTTTATACAAAGGAAATCGTCTTCCAAGAAACTGGGATGAGTACCTTCCAGTCACCGCCGAAGTGCCCGATTAATAGTGGCGCCAGGATCCCAAGAGTTCCCTGCACTGCTGACGGTTAAACACCCTTTCCGGATACGTTTCTATGGTGAGTCAAAAGATACAGAGGATGTTCGCGTTAACCGGAATATGCTCGGTTCTGGGCGGGGGTGTTTGTAGCGTTTTTTCCAACGGATTAGATCCCGATACAGTACGAGCTTCGGCGAGCGCAAGTCCTGTCCAGGACGCGATATTAACCCGGAAACGGACCGTGTTGGCGATGGGAACGGATCTCGTCTTGGAAGTAAACGGCTTGGATTCAATCAAGTTGGATGCGGCGATTGACGCGGCGATCCTGGAATTTAGAAGAATAGAAGATCTCATGACGGATTGGCGCCCGTCTGAGTTAACCCGCCTTAACGACGCGGCTGGGCTCGGTGATCAGGTGGTGCCGCGCGAACTCGCCGTATCGATACAGCGCAGTTTGGAGATGAGCGAGCTTACTGCCGGGGCTTTTGACGCGACTTTCGCCCCGGTTGGGAAGCTGTGGAAAATGGACCAGACGTTATTGACAATTCCCACAAAGTCCGCGATTGAACGAGCGCTGGGATTCGTTGGCTGGGAAAAGGTTGTTGTCGAATTGACTTCGAATAAGGTTTCCCTTCCGACAGGCATGAGTATCGGTTTAGGTGGAATCGCTAAAGGATATGCAGTGGACCGTGCGATGCGGGTATTGCTCGAGCACGGGGTTAAGCACGGGATGGTCAGTGCCGGGGGCGATATGAAGGTTCTTGGCGATAATCGTGGCGAGCCGTGGGAAATCGCGATTAAACATCCGAGAAATCGGGAGACGGTTATGGCGAGTATCCGTATTTCAAATGTCAGTCTGGTTACGTCGGGCGATTACGAACGATTCTTTGTGAAGAACGGCAAGAGATACCACCATATTATTGATCCCCGGACGGGGTCCCCGAGCGAAGGATGTCTTAGCGCTACGGTTATCGCGCCGCAAGCCGAGTTTGCTGACGCGCTAGCTACTGCGGCGTGTGTAATGGGATCTTCTTCAGCGTTGCAACTGATTGAAAGTCTTGATCGGGTCGAAGGTATCCTTGTCGGGATTGACGGAGAAGTACGGGCGTCAAGCGGGCTGTTACATTCATTGCGATGAATGCGACCGTCCAGTTTTTCTTGAATCGGTAATACTGTCACTCGGACATCACGCGTTTAATTGAAGACTTTTCGAAATAAATTTTCATCTGTCTGAATGTCTTACAATAGAAATCGTATTTATTATCGCTAACCGCCAACGGTGTTTGTCGGCGTTGGTTATAGGACAACTATGCGTAACTTCTTCGCATCGCTAAGAGCGCTTCCTTTTGTGTTTTTCTTGCTTTCGCCCATCGCACGCACGGAAACTGTAACAATCACTGCTGACAGAGATAATACCATATTTCAAAACAGTAGCGGGCTCAGTAACGGTATTGGTAATCAGCTGATTATCGGTAAACTGGGAACTCGAATCGCTATAGCGGATAACCTCAAAGTCAGACGTGCGCTTATTTTTTTCGACATTGCCAGCGATGCGAATATTCCTGCCGGTGCAACGATAAATTCAGCGATAATAACGGTCCGGGTTAGGAGGTCGGCACCTGGGTCCGGGAACGTTCCCGTTGGCTTACACCGGGTCTTGGCGAATTGGGGAGAGGGGAATTCACAAAACAATATTGACTTGATCGATGACGGTCTCGGCGCCCCTGCGCAGACGGGTGATGCTACTTGGACTCAAACGTTCTTTGATACCCAATCGTGGTCTACTCCCGGCGGTGACTTTAATCCAACCCCGAGCGCTACAGAATCTATAGGCGGCACTGGCTTTCGCACGTGGAATTCATCGAATCATCAGGATTTGGTATCCGATGTCCGTGACTGGTTTGGTAGCCCGGCAACCAATTTCGGTTGGCTAATCAAGCTCCAGAATGAAACTTCGACTCAGACCGCGCGTCAGCTCGATAGCCGCGAATCGACTACGCTTTCGAACCGGCCCATGCTAACCATCGACTTCACACCCGAATCCGCCATGCCGTCGGCGGTGTGCCAGGCCACGACCGTCAATGTCGGGGCGACTGGCAGTGCAACGATAACGGGAACAGACGTCGACGGTGGTTCAGCGGGGACGAACATAAGCTTGAGCGTGAGCCCCGGTAGTTTTACTTGCGGCGATATTGGGGACAATACAGTCACTTTAACGGTCTCGGACGACACCGGGAACACTAGTTCCTGTAGCACTATAGTGTCAGTAATTGACACGGTAGCGCCAACGATTAGCAACTGCCCTCAGGACGGGTTCTCAGTGGTCAATGACGGCGTAGGAAATACGGCGGCGATCGCCGCATGGTTAGCGAGTTTCGCCGCAATGGATACTTGTGGAGCGTTGGCATTGAGTAATAATTACGATTCATCCACCAGCGTGGTTTTCGATTGCGGCAATACCGGTTCGGGAACCGTCACGTTCACTGCGTCGGATAACAGCTCTAATACAAGTGCCTGTATGGCTACTCTTCATGTCATAGACGGTTCTAAACCGGATTGCAATAGCAACGGTTTTCCCGACGATTGTGAGATCATTCGTGGTCTTGTCTCTGACAACAACAGCAACAATATACCTGACGACTGCGAGGACACTATTACGGTTATTACACTACAGCCGAGATGGAATTTAATTGGGGTTTCCGTGACCATGGATTCGACGTCGCGGGCGGCGTTAAACAGCATGACGGACCAGACGATTTGGAGCTGGGACGCGCGGCAACAAGTGTTCGTGCCAACGTCAACAATATCGCCTGGGGCGGGTTATTGGTACTTCTATCCGAGTACGGCGCAACAGACCGTGACGGTGACCGGGACGTCGGCTCTGACCCAGCCGGTGCCATTGGAAAAAGGGTGGAATCTTTTCGCAGCGTTCAGTATTCGCCAAAATCTGCCGGATCCGAAGGTTGACGGTCTGGTGTGGCAGTGGGGGGATGACGCATATTCCATCGCGGACGAATTGCGACGTGGCAACGGTTACTGGTTCTACAGTCGTATACCGGACAATGATATATTTTCTGATTAACAGTATTCCCGATTACTCTGCCGCGGCGGAGTGCGCTAGGCTCAGCATAGAGCTTAGGTGATAAGTTCAAAGTTTTCCCAAAATTGTATTGCTTGCAGTATACATTGAGTTAGTCGGAAGGAAACGGGCAAGGGAGGTTTGGAAGGAGTCCCCCATCGATGATTACGGTAGGAGTTGTAATCCACCGGAATTTTGGAATTCGCGTCCTGTTTCTAGTAGACGCAAATAGAAAAGACACACACTAAAGTGCGAACTCCAACAGTGATATCGCCAACAGAAGGGGCCGTTGGAGTTCACGCTTCAGCGTGTGTTTTCGAGTTAATTCCATCTGCTGCCCAGTGGCACATCCCGCGAACACCAACAGTGATATCGCCGATAGAAGCGGCCGTTGGAGTTCACGCGCTTGACACGGCATAGCCGCTAGCGACGACGGTTCAGCGTGTGTTTTTCATATTCGAGTTTCTGTTTCTAGTAGACGCAAATAGAAAAGACCCACACTAAAGTGCGAACTCCAACAGTGATATCGCCAACAGAAGGGGCCGTTGGAGTTCACGCTTCAGCGTGTGTTTTCGAGTTAATTCCATCTGCTGCCCAGTGGCACATCCCGCGAACACCAACAGTGATAT
>JAJFLP010000117.1 GCA_021772635.1 Verrucomicrobiota bacterium
CGACCGAAAAACGCACCGAAGTAGGTAGGTGCCCTTCGGGTTGCGGCGGATGACGGGCACCTTTCGACCCGGATCGGTAAGTCAATAGCTCCAAGCTATTAACGTAACCGATCCCGGCCGAAACCTGACCGACATGCGCTCTCAATGCGGGCCGCGCTACCTTTTCGAACAGGGTCCAACTATTAACGAAGTTACTGGAGTGATTGTTACATGCTTGAAATAAAGAATTTATGGGCGCGGGTCGAGGATAAGACCATTCTTAAGGGGGTTAATCTCAAAATTAACAAGGGCGAAGTCCACGCGATAATGGGCCCGAACGGTTCCGGAAAGAGTACCCTGGCACAGATCTTGAGTGGACGTGATACGTACGAGGTCACGGACGGCGAAATCCTCTTCCGCGGGAACGACATCTTGGAAATGGAACCGGAGGAGCGAGCGCGTGAGGGTATTTTCATGGCGTTTCAGTATCCTGTTGAGATTCCGGGAGTCAGTTGTACGTATTTCCTGAAAACGGCATTGAATGCTATACGAGAGCACCGCGGCGAAGAACCGTTGGACGCGATTGATTTTCTCGCCTTAATCCGTGAGAAAATGAAAGTGATAGGCATCGACGAAAGCCTCATTAATCGTTCGATAAACGAGGGGTTCTCAGGCGGCGAAAAAAAACGTAACGAAATCTTTCAGTTACTCGTACTAAACCCGATGCTTGCAATCCTTGACGAGACCGATTCCGGTCTTGATATAGATGCGCTGAAAGTTGTGGCGTCCGGAATTTCCCAATTTCGGAACCCGGAGAATTCGGCGATCATTGTGACTCACTATCAGCGCTTACTAAGTCATATTACACCTGACTTCGTCCACGTATTCTACAATGGTCAAATCGTTAAAACTGGAGGAAAAGAGCTTGCACTCGAGTTAGAAGACCAGGGATACGATCATATAAAGGAATTGTTCAGCGACGCCGAAATCGAGGAGGCCGCGGTATGACGGATTGCCACAATTCCTTCCCGAATCTGTACGAGAAACTCCAGGCTAGAAACTCCGCGCCGGCATGGCTCAAAGATCTGCGTCAACGAGGAATGACAGAGTTCGAGAATACCGGTTTCCCGACTACGAAAGACGAGGCTTGGCGGTTTACCAATGTCAAACCCATCGCAGAAACAGGATTCATCGCGCCTTCCGCTACGGGTCCTGCGCTTACGCAAAAGGCTATTTCTGAATTCACTTTCAACGACATGGACTGTCATTCCCTGGTATTCGTTGACGGGAAAATCGATCGCGACCTTTCTCGTATCGATCAGATTCCGGAGAACGTGGTTATCTCCGGTTTCTCTGACGCGACTGCAACCCATGAAGCGCTTTGCTCCGAACATCTGGCGGCATATTGCAAAATCGAAACGAGTGCGTTTTCAGCCCTGAATACGGCTTTTATTAGTGATGGCGCAGTGATTTATATCCCGGACGACATGATTCTCAATAAACCGGTACACCTACTTTTTATCAACAGTTGCAGAGAAGATCGTACCGTGACGCATCCACGGAATGTTATCGTCGCGGGCGCGAATAGCCGCGTTAACGTCGTTGAAAGCTACGCGAGCCTTAGTGATCGTATTTCCTTAACGAATACAGTGACTGAAATCTATGTCGCCGATCACGCAGTGGTCAATCACACGAAACTACAGCGGGAGAATCAGAATTCGTACCACATAGGTTCACTTGATATTACTCAGTGTCAATCGAGTGACTTCGTTTCGAATTCCGTAAGCGTCGGGGCTAAACTGACGCGGAATAATATTAACGTTTTTCTCAACAGTGAACACGCAGTATGTACACTTAACGGTCTTTACCTCGGACACGACCGCCAGTTGATAGATAACCATACCCGAATAGATCATGCGATGCCCAATTGCAACAGTTACGAATTGTATAAGGGCATTCTGGATGATAACGCTACCGGCGTTTTTAACGGTAAAATCCACGTTCACCCGGATGCCCAGAAGACAGATGCAAAACAAACGAATCGAGTTCTATTGCTCTCTGACGACGCAAAGATCAATACCAAGCCTGAGCTTGAAATTTATGCGAACGACGTGAAGTGCACGCACGGCGCGACGATCGGGCAGCTCGACCAGGAGGCACTGTTCTATCTTCGCGCCAGAGGTATCGACCTTGATGCAGCTCACCGCGTCTTAACCCGAGCATTCGCATCCGATGCACTTGAAAGAATCGTAATAGACGACGTTCGCGCCGAGATTGATAATTTCGTGAGCGCCCTCTAATCAAACCGAATCCTCATCTATGAAACTGGGGCATTTCGAGACAGGTGATGGCCTCCTGGGTAGACAGTGATTGGTTATGATTTTGATGTTCCGGCTCCAGTTCGTACTTTCGGGAATACTCCCGCATACTGAAGTGTGAACTCCAGAATTTTCCCGAACCGAAATTTCGAACCATATTAACTGACTCCTCCCGACTGAAGTCTCTGGGACTTTTATTATGAAAACTTCCATTCTGGCCTCACAAGAAACCGGTAACACCAAAGGGGTCCCCGGTGCTGACGACTTTGACGTCCAACGAATCAGGGCTGACTTCCCTATTCTCCAGCGCTCCGTTCGCGGTAAGCCTCTCATATATTTTGACAACGCCGCTACCGCACAAAAACCGGCAGTTGTAATCGATTCGGTCGATACCTACTATCGCTCGATGAACGCGAATATAAACCGGGGGGTTCACTACCTGGGCGAACAGGCTACGCTGGCCTATGACGACGCGCGGGAGAAAATAAGGGAATTCATTAACGCGGAAGACGCGCGGGAGATCGTATTTGTACGTGGCACCACCGAAGCCGTCAATCTCATTGCGAACACCTACGGCCGGAAGAATATCGGAAAAGATGATGAAATAGTTATCACTGCTATGGAACACCATTCCAACATTGTTCCGTGGCAACTGCTCTGCGAGGCAACCGGGGCGAAGTTACGAGTAGTGCCGATTACGGATGACGGAGAGCTCCGGCTTGACGAATTCGAGAAGATTCTGTCAGAGAGAACAAAGCTCGTATCCGTAGTCTATATTTCAAATGCACTCGGCACCGTGAACGCGGTCAAGGAGATTATTGATAGAGCCCATCGGCTTGGTATTCCGGTAATGATCGACGGAGCGCAGTCGACTCCGCACTGCGCCATTGACGTACGCCGGTTAGATTGTGACTTCTACGCGTTCTCCGGACATAAACTGTTCGGTCCAAACGGTATCGGGGTGCTCTACGGAAAAGTGAAGTTCCTCGATGCCCTCCCGCCTTTTCAGGGTGGCGGGGATATGATTCGCTCCGTTACATTCGAGCGGACAACATATAAAGATAGCCCGCACAAATTTGAGGCCGGGACGCCGAATATATCCGGTGCGATAGGCCTTGGCGCTGCGGTCGACTACGTTTCGTGTATCGGTATGACGAGGATCGCTGAATACGAGCGTTACTTGTTGAAATATGCAACCGACAAACTAGCTGAGGTGGATGGTATAAAGATTATCGGGACGGCAAAAGAGAAGGCAGGTGTCATCTCCTTCGTCTGTGATGACGTCCACCCGCATGATATCGGGACGGTCCTGGATCTAGACGGTATTGCTATCCGCGCTGGGCATCACTGCACCCAACCATTAATGGAGCGCCTGGGTTTAGTCGCGACGGCCAGAGCGTCATTTTCGTTTTATAACACGTTCGATGAGATCGATTATTTTATCGATGCGGTGAGGAGAATGTTGAAGGTATTCAAAAGATGACAGAATTAAATGAACTTTACCAGGAAGTCCTGCTGGACCACAATCGTAACCCTCGGAACTTTAAGGCGTTAGATAACCCATCGGGAGAAATCGAAGGCTATAATCCGCTTTGCGGTGATAAATACACCGTCTTTGTCCGTGTTAACGATAACGTAATCGAAGATATAGGATTCGAAGGCGCTGGATGCGCGATTTCGAAAGCATCAGCATCAATGATGACCGATGCCGTTAAAGGAAAAACGAAAGAAGAAGTAGATGAAATCTACGAGGACGTTCATCGTATGCTCACGAATTCTAGTAATGATACCGACGCAGTTGCGAAGCTGGGAAAACTCGCAGCATTGTCCGGCGTGGCAGCGTTTCCAATGCGCGTTAAGTGTGCCACCCTTGCCTGGCACGCCATGCGCGTTGCGATGCAAGGAGAGAATGATAAGATAAGTACGGAATGAATGGCGGTTCCGTGGTGCGCGTGTCGCGTATATATAGCGAAGGTCTTCATCCCGCATGCGGGACGAAATAGTGTTCGATATCCCTTAGGTAATGAATTCAAAGTCGTCCCAAAATTGTACTGCTTGTTTCTTAATCCCGATTCAGGATGAGATCGTGGGCAGTATAGTGATCGCTGAATTTAGGGTGTTGTAAGAAATAGCATCTGTACTCAAATTCCCTGGCATCAGCATCGAAAAATGCGATTCTTAAAGTTTTCACGTTATCTGAAATCTGAGTTCCCCATGATCAAATTAAGCAAGAAAGTTGAATATGGTCTGATTTCCTTACTCCATATCGCCGGACTCGAAAGTGAAGAGCTTGTAACAACGAAAGAGCTTGCCGGTCACTATCATATACCACAGGAAGTTCTTGGAAAAGTCTTACAAGCCCTCACGAAAGCTGAATTAATTGAGTCAATGCAGGGTGCCAGAGGGGGATACCGATTGCGTAAGGCGTTGGCGTGCATTGTTTTCGGCGAAGTAGTTGAGGCGGTCGATGGTCCGATTCATATCGCGCCGTGCACGTGCGAAAACTACGTGTGCAGCCAAGAAGCGACATGTAATATCCAAGAACCAGTATTCCATTTTCAAAATCAATTGTTGGCGTTTATCTACAGTGTCTCCCTGGAATCATTTCGGAACCGTGATTCAGAAGATCCAGGGGTCCAGGCTTTATCGAGTGAATTATAAATTGAGGTGGCAATATGTTTTTCTCAAAGAATACGAAACCATCAACCGGCATTAACGGCAGGGAACTGGGCGCCGATGAACTCATCGATCTGCTGCGCCCGATTAATGATCCTGATCTCGGCTTCAGTATCGTCGACCTGGGGTTAATTTACAAAGTCGAAAACAACGACGGAAAAATCTCTGTCGATATGACTTTTACCACCCCTGCATGCCCGTACGGCCCGCAACTCATGGAGGAGGTCAGGTACACGCTGACTTCCCTGGACGGTATTGACAACGTCGATATCGAAGTTGTTTGGGAACCCGCGTGGTCCTTGGAAAAAATCAGTGAGGCAACTCGTCTGGAGATGGGGTTGGATATTTAGACAGGATTTGTGCTGCGGACGTATATTACGTGATCATCCAAGACTGAATCCTATGATCACGCGAGTGCTTGAAATCCACCAAATCTTGATGCAGACTAAACGACGGAACTTTTCTTCGGCAGTACTTAGTCTTATGAAAACTAATCACGACAACACATAGTTATTGTTCGCAACAGGGAATATCCCAATGGGTATAGGGACAACAGAAATTCTGATCATTTGCGGTGTAATTGTCATGCTCTTCGGTGCCTCTGCAATTCCAAAGTTCGCGCGTTCGATCGGTAAGGCAAAGAGCGAATTCGAAAAAGGACAAAAGGAAAGCGGAGAAGAAGCTGTGACTGAGAACGCGCTTGAGGACGCGAGTTCGGACGACGATTCTTCAAAAACTGAATAGATTCCAGGATGCCGATTTCTTGGCCGGCTTAGGATTACTTACGCACCAGATTCCCAACAATATTTCACCGGTATCGCAGATTCTCTCACTAACCTGAATAATTCACCAGTATTCTGCTACGAGCCCTAATCTCTGCTCAAATAAACCGATTGGCTTGACTTCACATCTTAGTGAATGAAAATTCACTTTCACCGTGGCGCCTTCTCCAATCGTCTTATTATGAACGAGT
>JAJFLP010000118.1 GCA_021772635.1 Verrucomicrobiota bacterium
TCCGGGTGACAGAGGTTTACGACCCGAAAGCCTTCATCCCTCACGCGGCATTGCTCCGTCACGCTTTCGCGCATTGCGGAAGATTCTCGACTGCAGCCTCCCGTAGGAGTCTGGGCAGTGTCTCAGTCCCAGTGTGGGTGACCATCCTCTCAGACCACCTACCTGTCATAGCCTTGGTGAGCCGTTACCTCACCAACAAGCTAATAGGACGCGAGCCCATCTAAAGGCGGATTACTCCTTTAGCAATTCTGCTGTGCAGCAGAACGCCACATTCGGTATTAATCCCGCTTTCGCGGGGCTATCCCCAACCTTAAGGTAGGTTACTCACGTGTTACTCACCCTTACGCCACTCGTCAGCATTTTACCGAAGTAAAACCTGTTACCGTTCGACTTGCATGCCTAATCCATGCCGCCAGCGTTCATTCTGAGCCAGGATCAAACTCTCCGTTTGAATCCAATGTCCAGTTTAACTGGACTGTTTTTCATATGAGATGCTTCCTGCGACCAATTAAATAAATAATCGATTTAACAAAAAGTACGCTCAAAAGAATAACATATAGACCGTCGCATATTACACTCTTCAATTGCCAAAGAACTCTGATCTCTTCTGTTTTTCAAGTACCCTAAACAGCCGACGCCTTCACGGCTTAAAACAACAACTATAAAGATTGCGGCTGGATACTATAAAAATCAGAAAGAGCATTAACCTATAGAACGAATCACTGCTTACAAGCCGGATTATGAAATATTTTTAGAAATAATAATTGAGGGCCAACTCTACCGTTGATCCCTTACTGGCTCGCGAAAGTCAATTTTCAGGCCGACACGGCTTGGAAATATCGTTAGTTAGCAGCCTTATCGAACTCCCTGACCTCCACTTCTCCGTGCGCCAGCACGATCCGAAATCCCGTCAATTGATTTGACGTGAGAGGGTCGAAGAAGAAACGACTCGTCGCGGCACACAATTTGTCGTTGTTATACCAGTTTCCTCCGCGGACGACCCGAAACTGCCCGTCTTCAGGCCCTGTCGGGTCAAGGACACTCTCTGCGCTATAGGCCCCCTCTCTATCACTGCACCACTCAGCAACATTTCCGAGCATATCATAGACACCGTAACGGTTCGGCTTCAGCATGCCGACAGGATGGGTCATTTCGTCGCTGTTCCGTGCGTGCCAGCAAAACTCTGGTAATTCCCATAATTTCAACTGCCGCATATCCTCGCCACACGCGTATTCCCACTCCGCCTCGGTCGGCAATCGATAGACGTACCCTTCGGGCAGGCGACCCGCTTTTGCCTCCATTACGTTCAGAACCAGACAAAACTGTTTAGCGTCATACCACGACATACTCTCGGCTGGCCGATCTAGTCCAATAAATACGCTTGGGTTGTTCCCCATGAGCGTGCCATACTGTTCCTGCGTAATCTCATATCTCCCAATCCAGAATGGTCGCGATATCGTTACGAGATGCGAGGGAGTCACGTTTGTATCGATTGATTCCAACGCGCCTATTCTAAAGGTACCGGCTTTTATGGGATCTATAGTGATATTCAGTGATGGAACAACCCATGACTTGCCGACGACAGGGCTGGCACCCTCCGTTATCGCTTCCGGGTGTACGGCTCTCGAGGCCTGGGTAACCGGAACATTACCGGGGTTATCCGGCGTTTCGACGATTGGATCCGTACGAAAACGACATCCAGCATTGACAATCAATAGGGCAGTAATGATGCCTGCTCCGTGAAACCAAGATCGTGGATAAATGGCCATGCGTTTTAGTTGTGTCCCTAAGATTTTTTTAGTCAGTCCGCGGCAGGGCGGCTGAATTATCCGCCGTTAATCACTCAGCTCAATTATACCGAACGCCTTCAAGTATTCGACCAAGCGTTCTGCTGGCCAGGAGAATGTCGGTTAAAAAATGTCGTTCGATATCTCTTGCGTGGTTAGTTCAAAGTCGTCTCCGCATAAGCGAGAGTCTCGGGTAATCCGGACCAAAAATTGTACCGCTTGCAGTATAAATTAAAAGTGGCCTCGGGGAGCCACGTAGTGTCTGATCGCGTAAATAAATGTCTATTTGTGTAATCAGAGACTAGCCTAATCTATGCATGAACTTTCTACTGCGAGCACGCATTGCACATGACCTAAATGACTTACAAAGAACCCAAGACTTTGAAATAGCTCGCTATGCCTTCAGCCTTGAAACCTTCGTAACTTATTGATCTCAAACGCACTGCAAGCTCTCGTGACGAAATTCATGCATCGATCAGGCTAGTTACTCCATTTGATCCAGAATCCGATGGATAAAATCATACTTGCCGCGCCCGTATGCCTCGCGGTCATTCTCAAATTTCTTCTCTAACTCTTTTTTCAAACTCAAATACTCTCTTGCCACCCCGTCGTCCTGGCGAAGCCTATCGCGGAAGTACAACCACTCTAGGTATATTATACCATCGATTTCAGCGAAATGTGCATGATGCGTTGTAGGAGTCCCTTTTGAAAAAAAAATACTCCCTTGTTTTACGAACTCGCCGTGATATTCGTACCCCAGGGATTCGATACCCGGGCGGCAAATTTCAATAATATCAAGAGAACGCACACCAATCGCGATATCAATAATCGGCTTGGCGTCCAATTTCGGGACGGCAGTACTACCGAAGTGCTGGATGTCCGAAATTAAGTCTCCGAGCTGCTCACGTATCGCTTCACATTCCTGGGCGAATAGTGCGGCCCATTCACTGTCATACGGACAGATTTCTACTTTGCCTTTTGCCAGTCCTAGCATAACACCGAAAACCGATTTATTTTTTTACGATCGCTGATGGCGTCCATTCACTTCTTTGTATAAGCAACTAAGTCGCGAAATTACCGAGCGATTGATAAGACCGATTCCCCTTCGCCGCGCCTAAGAAATTATCGAATCCTAAAACGACGCAGCGTTTGAGGTCTCAAGCGTACAATACGGATCGCAACGTTCACTACCGTTGCGGCCCGCCGGAAATTAAGCGCTCCTCAATATAATCGTGTGTATTAAAGCAGTCAACCGATACTAGTGTACCGTAACAGAAATTCCTTTACATTTGATTGCTCTTATTTTTCTGCTGGGTAGGCAGCGAAAAAGGCGTTCATACCCGTAGGTACGGACCTTTTCGCTAACGCCGTCCAGCGGTGAAATAAGTGCAACCCCTTCGGGGCGAGTGTCTTTTGGCGCTCAGTAAACATTAAAATGAAACAACGATGCTCT
>JAJFLP010000119.1 GCA_021772635.1 Verrucomicrobiota bacterium
GTCAGTGCGCTCACCCAAGCACGAGACAAGGTTTCATCTGATTCATCCGGTAGATTACGAAAGAATCTCGAACAGATCGAGAAGATGTTAGCACAACATTCAGAAAAAACTTCATGCTAAAGATGTGACCCTAACTTATTCCCAATACAGCTCATCGCTGACGCTTCCAAGGGCATCATTCGGATCATTAACCAACTCGCCGGCCATGCAATGGCTGTCGCGTCCGAATCCGAAAGTTCAAACGTCGCTCTCGACCATGTGCAACAAGCCGCCGACTTGTGCATCCTGCCACAACTCGAGGTCTGTCGATGAACTGCTTCGACGATCCAAAACCCTCATTTATTTCCGTGCGAAACGAGACATTTATCATCAACGGCCAATCCTATCAGGCCATACAATGTATGATTCAAAAGGCTCAGCCTGTAAGAAAACTCTTTCAAGACAGCAAGCTTAGTTGTTACTCGATGGACGCCAAAACCAGTCACAATGGCAAAACCTATTGTTGCTTCTGCGACCAAAAGCACGTATGCCAACGAAAAATTCGGTTATCCATGATCATGGTTACGTCTCCTGAACCCATCCCAGTCGTTCTCGATATTAACCAGCCATCTTTTCCGGGATTTCGTCAACTCGTTGAGCAAATCGGCGAAGAGAAATTGAAAAACTCTTCGGTCGACCTTAAAATAATCTACGACGATCAAGATCGAAGACTGATCGAATTCAGCGCTTAAACAACCCCGCCAAACTGATAATCACGCTCTCCTGGGGTACAATTCACGCCCAATCTTGATGGAAACCTCCGGCAAACTTGATAGAACAACCCGACATAGACACACCGAAAAGCCCGAGAGAGTTCGATCGGGGACACTCGAATACGGCGGCCTATTCGACTCCGGAAACTCCTCCACTGACATCAGATCTTTCGGATCAAGGGTAGAAAGATCGTATTCGGCAGGGTGGCCAGCAAGTAACGGATTGTAATAGGTTTGGGTTACGGTTGCCGATTCGTCAGGTTGTGGGATAGATGAGCAGCCGGTAAGTATGATTGTAAGCGTAAAGAGGATAAATGCTTGCCGTTTACTTATGCTGTGATAATCCACCATCATGGCAACTGAATCTCAACGTCGGCGTCAGCCGGAGCGTATACCCAAAACCCTTTCAGCGGATCAAATTGGTCAGCAACCTTTAGTTGTAGATCATCCCACCCCCACACAATGCCCGTCTTATTCCCTTTTAGGATTGATGAAACGTTGTTTATTGCCGGGATTCTTGCCAATGACATCAGGTTCCAGCCCTTATTGAGTTTCAGTATATACCGCGATGGGTCAGTGTCGTTTTGAAACTCCTGTAAGTTGCTGTAACCGTCACCGTCCTTATCCATACTCGAATCATTGGTGGTCGGATCAAGTAGGTTGGCCACCTCATACTGATCGGTCAACATGTCCGTGTCCGTATCATTACTGGTCGGACTGGTGTTATACGTCAGCACCTCTAAACCGTCAGGCAGGGTATCCTCGTCCGTGTCCGTGTCATTATGGTCGGATAGGTAAGTAAATAGCTCTGCCGTGTCAGTTAAGCCGTCATTGTCGTTGTCTATTTCTGCGATGTTCGGGTTCGTATCAGTATCAGCGTCGAGATCAAAGGATGCTGTCGGAACTTGGAATAGATTGCGGCGGGAGGTTGCTGCGTTGAATCCAGATGAGATCGTTATGAAACTGACGGTGTTAGCGGAGGAAACTTGACCGGATAAGGAATTGAATGTGTCGGCGTTTGATGCAAGCACGAAAGCCAATAGGGCAACCATGAACGTAGTTGAGATCGAAGCATAATATATTCGTTGCATATTCATTGCTTGAAATACAAGAAAATGGAGTCTTTTTCTTTTTCGGGATGATACAAAGCGCCGACACTGTAATTGTTGCCGCCGCCCCAAATAATAACCCCAAAATCAGTGCTAATCATTGAGAATCCTATCGAGGGCGCCAAAGACTGATCCGTACTCGATATTTGACGGAAAAGATTGCTGGACGGATCAAACACAACTCCGGGCGTCGAATTACCCCAAGTTACAAAGTAACTGCCAGTCCAAACACTACTTGCACGTACAGAGCTGGCACCACCACCTACGAATCGCGATGACTGATGAATCGTCCATTGACTTGCGACGAAATCATAAATGGCAACAATTTCGTCGTTTACAGAGTTCTCGTTAAGACCAGTAAATGCATAACACAGGATTTTAGTATCGGCTAAAACCGAAGTAACTATTCGAATTCCATTGTCTAACGTATCCCCTAATTCTTCCCAGCTATTTGCGGCAGGGTCAAATCGCCAAATATTCCCATGAATATTTAATACAACGACCTCGGTTCCATTCCAGAAAGCCCATGCAGTTTCAACACCAGTATCTACCTCATTTTCAATATAGGGAGCATCGACCGTACTCATTGCTTCCCAAGATTCCGCTGTTGGGTCGTAGATAGCTCCCGTATTTATGGGAGTACTTGCTGAGCGCCCGCCAAAAATTGCGAAGCGATCGCCTATCCAAACTCCCAACATTCGTTCTCGCGCTGTCGGAGCACTTGCATCGATGGCGGTTGACCGCCATGTCAACGTTTGCGGATCGTACAATCCACCGGTGCCGAAGTTTCCCGAGCTAACGCTCTCTCCACCCCAGACAATCATTTCAGTACCAGTCCATGCTGCTACATGGTATTTTCTTGCTTCTGGTGCGTGGGGAGTAAAAGTGCTGATCCAAGTGTCTGTTGAAGGATCATAGATTCCACCCGAATTCGTCTCACCTCCCCCTGTTGATCCGCCCCAGACAATCATCTTAGTTCCAGTCCAGACTGCGGTGTGGCCGGCTCTTGTTAATGGCACATTCTCATCGGAGATTAACTCCCATGTATCTGTAGCCGACACTTCAATACTGCTCAACAAAGAATAACCGTTCGCTATTAGGTTGGCGTCATTCGCGTTCTCTGACATTACAACTCCGCCGACAGGAACCCCACTTAATGACGGGGCCATCTTATCTGTTGTTATAGAGTCGTCCGCTATTTTAGTGGTGGTTACTGCGCTGTCCGCCAACTTATCCTCGGTCACATTTGCATCAGTTATTTTAACCGTAGTGACCGCGTTAGTTGCCAGTTTGTCGGTAGTTACATTCGCATCAGAGATTTTGACAGTAGTCACGTTCGCATCAGCAATCTTAGCCGTAGTAACAGCACTAGCCGCCAATTTGTCGGTGGTTACATTTGCGTTAGTAATCTTAGCGGTCGTAACAGAGTCAGTGGCCAGTTTTGCCTCGGTCACGTCTGCGTCAGCAATCTTTACAGTAGTAACGGCGTCTGATGCTATTTTCGTCTCCGTAACAGCCGCCGAATTTATCTTATCGGTTGTCACGGCAGCATTCACAATCTGCGCTGTATCCACTGCATCCGTGGCTATTTTGGGATTCGTTACCGCGGCGCTCTCTATCTCTGACTCGCTTACAGAGAGATTTATTACATTCGCGCCATCCCCATCGAAGGCCGTTGCTTTGACCGTTCCATTCACCTCGACTCTTTCGATTGGTCCATCGACACCAACACCGATATTTCCAGACACCTCCAAGCTATTAAATTCGTGCCCGTAGCGTATCAGCGTATTCGTCCCGGAATCGTCTATTCGACTCGCATCTATATCGGTTACCAGTTCAACATTCTTGGACATAGAATCGACTAGAATATCATCGGTCGGGGTGACCGTCCCCTGCTTAATACGCGGGTTCGTGATGATGACATTTTCAGCTCCCTCGACTACGAAATGGTAAGACCCCGTGGTCGGTACGTCCCGTGAATATGGGGAGATGAGATTGATATAATTGCCCCCATCAATCTTATAGGCGATTCCATTGAATTCAGCACTGCGATTCAGTTGGCTTTCGGCACCCGGGGATACCAGGGTGATGTTGAACGATGACTTGATGTTATATCCGATACCCGCGGTCTCGACGGCTGTATTCTGGAACGTCGAGTAGCTGGTATTACTCATTTGAATGGCAGACTGTACGACTGTTGATACGAACACGGAGTCGAAATTTATGCTCGTACCGCCTTTTATATTGATACCGTGAACAGCGCAAAGAGTTACCCGAACGTTTCTAAAAGATGACATGATAGGCACGTCGATTGTTATACCCGTGGCGGCGATATTGTGAACGAGGATATTCTCGAATATTAAACCGTTGACATTTCCGTCACCGGTCAATTCCAGGTCTATGCCGCCACCTGTCGGTTCATCGATTCCCGGGCCTAAAAAGGTGAGATTCTTAAGCTGCAATAGGTTGATGTCAGCGCCTATTAAGTGCTTCGATGTATTCCCGCTCGGCAACAGAATCTGCGTAGGTCCGGAGTCCAGGCTTGACTCTCCTCTCCCAGATCCAATAATTGAGACAGAGTCGGAGGTAATCTCGAATACCGCATCTGAGCCGGAGAACGTATAGGTCGCGCCCGTCAACAGAATCGTAACGGGTTTTCCAACGACGATCTTAGCGGATATCGCCTGTGCCCCCGTTAAGCCTTGCGCGCTGATAACAGCTCCCTCGGGAGCAGCGGCAATAGCGGCTGATATCTTGGCTCCTGCATCCGCTCCGTCGAACGCTCTGACGTCCAAGACGGGTCCCGTTGAAACGATGTCACCGGCACTGAGCAAGCCTGTCACCGTCAATGTCCCTAAATCACCGACGCCCGTGATATTCGCGAACGATCCCGCCGCAAGATCATCATTAACAACAGTCCCATCTTTCAGATCTTCACTCTGTATGCTCTCGTTGGTTACCTGCTCCGATCCGATGACGCTATCATCGACTGCCCCGGCTTTTTCAGCGCGTTGGGCGTGTAGCGCATATGGAACCGCAATGACCCGGATCCGGGGAGTTTGCTCGGCATCCGTCCCGACTTTTACGCCTAACCACAATTCAGCTTGAGAAAACAGAGCATCTGGGAAAGTCGTAACAGATCCCAACTGCGCAACGTAAAGCCCATCAACTACTTGGATCGTTTGGGTCTCACGCCAGACAAAAGCGGATTCGATTGCATCGCTTGCGGGATAGAACGAGAATTGGATGGAGCGTTCGCCCGAAACAGGATCCCCGTTAGCCTCATTTAATGACGCTTGGAAATTAACGAGGTTGGGGACTTGGGCGAATGCCGGGGTAAGTATAAGGATAGTTAGAACAGCGGCAAGAACTCGTAGCGGTTTCGTGAACAATGGGGACCTCCTCCGCAGGTGACGTTAGGCCAATAAATGCGAGTCGCGTGATTCCGATTGATTGACTTCAGAAATGGTGAGATCACCGGATATATAGCGATGAAGGACGCTTGATATCAAAGTTTGATAAGGCATTCCGTATTGATTCGCTCGTCGCTGAAGCGAAGACAAATCTCGTGATGACATTCTAATATTGATCCTCTTGTCCTTATTCAACGTGTTTTTCGCGGCCTCAATGAGCCTGTCTTTCTCTCTGTCGCCAGGGGCACGGGCATCGGCCAAGATCTGATCTTCCTGATCGAGTAGTTCCTTTTCATATTTATCAAGATTCATCTTCTTTTCCTTTCAAAAGCTGTTTCGTCTGCTTCCTGCTCGAAATGATCGTCTTAAGAAATATTACGCCATCCGATTCAACGTAGGGAACCATATATACGCAATCTCCTACCTGGATATATATTATCTTCTGATCAGGATACGTATCTGAATTTGGATGGTCGGCGATCAGCAGCGCATCCCCTTGTCCTATATGGTAAACAATGTCCTGGAACCCGATTCCCCGATCTTTTCTCAATCTTGCGTCTTTTTCATCAGACCAATCAAACATAATAGAACATAGTTATTGTATGCCGAATGTCAACAGTTGCGTTTTTAGTCTTGCCGGATTTTGAGCAGGCAGTAGACTGCACGAGCACGATAAATCTCAGAGACTCGCGCCACTGCCGAGGTGAACTCCAACGCTTCAATCGAGAGAGCGTTCGGGTTCACACTTCAGGGTGTCAGGAAATTGTGGTCTTAGTCAGTCTAATACAGTATGAGAAACGTTAAATTTCTAATTACACCTAATAAATTCACTTTAAGGCTATTTTTATGTTCTATTAACATTATTAAAGCTTTATTACGAACAATTTACAATTTAAAAAGTGAGTCTGACCAGGTGTTTTCCGCCGAATTCGAATGACCAATATGATTAAGTGTGTTCAAAAATACTTCGTAATTCTTGCTGTTTTAGTCGCTACGTTTCCCGGTCGCGCTGACCTGATTACGTTGACAGATAATTTTTTAAAAAGTGAGTCTGACCAGGTGTTTTCCAGACCGATTCCGACTCATTCCGGAGTCACGTTCCGGAATGAGTCGGAACAGGGGTCCAGACAATAAACGGAATCGGCAAGATTCATATAATGTTTTCCGGTATTGATATTTTGGTGAATTTCCTTACATTAAAGTAGTATAAAATATAAAAGTAAGGAGATAACGGATGGCGATCTCTACATTAACAAGTAAAGGGCAGATTACGATTCCTCAAAAGGTACGGAAGCAACTCTGCTTACGAACAGGCGATAAGCTGGATTTCCAGGTCGATGATAACGGCTTAATAGTTTTGTCGCCCGCCAATAAAGGTGTTTCGGAGGTCTTTGGCTTACTTCAGCACCGGGCAAAGAGGAAGGTTTCGGTGAAAGACATGGATCGAGAGCTTAAGCAAGCGTTTCGCGGCGGGAAGCTATGACGGCGATCGATACGAATGTAATCATCCGATTTCTTGTAAACAATGATGCGCAGCAAGCAGCCACGGTAAGAGAACTATTCGAGACTGCCGAGAAGAATAAGGAATCGTTCCTAATCCCGATACCAGTCGTTCTTGAGACGATATGGGTTTTATCAGCGGTGTACGACTGTACGCGTGACGATATTCTGGAAGCGCTGGAGCACTTGTTGATGCTCCCGGTTATAAAATTCGAAGCCCAGGATAGAGTGTATCAATTGTGCAAAGAAGCACGGCATACAAGCGTAGATCTAGCCGATATTCTCATCGGACTGACAGCATCGGATCTCGGCGCTTCCCCGGTCTTGACCTTCGATAAGACCGCCGCGAGAACTAATTTATTCGAGTTGTTGTAGCCCAAAAAGAAATATTGGGGAAACGGAAGAGTAGATAAATTTCAGTCAGACCCCGACACGTAGAACACGTAGTAATAGGACACCTCTTTATTTATAATGACTGTCGGTCATCCGGGTCAGACTCACTTTATAAGTTGTAACATATTTATTATAAGTATTTTATCATTATTTCAAAATATAAATATAGCCTTAGAATGGATTTATTAGGTGTAATTTGGAATCTAACATTTCTCATACTGTATTAGGGTTAGGGCAACGGGGTCATCCCTCGAATTTCAAATATTCGTTCTTCTCTTTGTGTTCTTTGCGTCTCCGTGCGAGACATCTCACACCGGCACACCCCGTGATCTCTCCGAACACCGTAGTGACAAAAAAGGGGGAATCACACGGAGACACGGGGTGCACGGAGTTGCCTTCAGTGAATAGTGTGGAGGCATATATAGAGGCGTCGGGCGAGATTGGGGTCACACCCTTCAACCCTTAAATCGTTGTTTTAGGGAAGGTGTTTGCGATCTTTATAAGTGCCTTTCGGAGGCGTCGTGAGGTATCCTTGCTGACTTTATCTCCAGGTTGAGTTAATGCACTTGCGCCAACGCCAAAATGTCCCTCCACTGCTGCGAAGCGTTGATGGTGTATATGGCGCCGCGGCCCGCGGAATGCCGGCGAATACGGTCCTTCACCTCTTAACTCAGCGGTTTTAGCCAATTCTCAATGCGTAAATCCGGTACACGAGAAAATTCTCGTACGTTCGCCGTCACCAATGTCAAATCCAAGGCGCGAGCGTGTGACGCAATAAAAAGATCATTTCTACCAATCGTCTTACCTTGCCGCTCCAAATAAACTCTAATATCCCCATAGTGCTCGGCAACCGGCTTTGTTAACGGAAGGACATCAAATAATGCCAGTACTTGTAAAGCCTGTCGTTTCAGTTTTTCCGAAGAGCTTTTCCGGACCCCGTACTGGATTTCAGAGAACACCACGATGCTCGTGCAGGCCGTGTCCGGCAGTGCTGATTCCAACTGCTTGAAAACCGGGCCATTGGGATGACGAATTAGGTCAGATAGGATATTGGTGTCGAGGAGATATCGATGCGAATCCACTAGAGAATCTCTTCATTGGGTACGGGCGCATCGTAAATTTCGGGAATTTCTTCATCAATAGGTTCAAGTGTCCGTAAACACTCTAACATGATATTCTTCTTCATGACAGGCTCCACGATAAGATATGGGCCGTCTTTACGTATAATCGCCTCATCTCCTTCCAGCTCAAATTCACGGGGAATCCGCAATGCTTGATTCCTTCCGTTTCTAAATAGACGAACATGGCGTTGACGTTTAGCTAACATGATGACCTCCTGGTAGACTGTAAATAGTCAATTTCGGGACCATTCAGATGCGATAGTGAATAACGTTCTGAATGATATTTTTTTAACCGGGATAGTTCTTCTGGACAGCAGAACGCCTGGTTAAAATCTCTAATTTAACTCAATATATATAAAGCATATGCTCTAACATAGGCCGCTTCGCGATTTTGTCAAATCCGTTCCATCCGCGTCGCAAAAAAGACTTAGTGCGAAAATTTTACTTGACAGTCAAGGCCTGACCCCAATCCTACACTACCCCCAATCCTACACAGAAGACCGGCTTCAGCTTTTACATGGACAATGATCTTTATTATCCGCCGACCAATGATGACAATAACTATACGATGGGAACGGCGTTTCAGTGGTTCGGCGATCGCTTCGAAACCTGCATTCTGACACGCACCCTGTCTCGGATCGACCGGATGATCGGGATCGATCATGACCGCGCCGAACGCAGAAACTACTACGCGCTGATGTTCGGCACCAGCATGTACACCCCCGACGACATCGCGGACGCGAATCCGATGGCCGGCTCGCTGGGGATCGATGGTAAGACTGGCCGCAACACAGGGATATGTGGTCATTCCCGAGGGAGATTCGTTCCCACTGTCCGAATTTGTCACCGCCATCAATTTACGCGATTTTCTTTCCAAATTTTCTTAGCCATGTTAGAATACGGGGGTAAAAATAGTGGATAATAAAAGCCGCGGCCCCATTATAGACTGGAAGCTGTCGAGTTTTCGACATTCATTTTCCACTGCAGGCAAAGGCTTTGATAGAACACGGCGAAAACCTGATTGGGGACATTATAATCACCATTTGGAATTCAATCTGATAGACTTATGCTTACACGAAAGCTCGCGAAAATTCTAAGAGGATCAGTGACGCCGTTCCAGTTGATGGCGGCCGCGATTCTGGGATCACTACTCGCATTTGCTCCGGGCCTCAGCCAAGCGCCCGGGCTGATCGTATTCCTTACTTTCCTACTCATCCTTCTCAACGCCAACTTTGCTGTTGCCGTCCTGGTTGGCATCCCCGCCAAGCTGGTTTCGCTAGCGACGATGCCGATTTCTTTCGCCATAGGGACTGCACTTATTGACGGTCCGCTTGAGTCTCTCTTCCGTACACTGGTGAACACACCTGTGCTGGCTTTTTTCGGATTCGAATACTACTCTACGATCGGGGGATTGATACTCGGCAGCCTTTTCGGGGTTGGCACCGGTCTCGCTGTCGTGAGAACGGTCTCGACGTTCCGGAAGAAAATGGCGGACATGGAGGAAGGCTCGGAGCGCTTTAATAAATGGAATGAGAAGAAATCGGTCAAGATGCTTAAATTTCTTCTCCTGGGCAGCGCCAAGTCGAAAACGAACTACAGAGAGCTTCTTCAAGGCACGCCGAAAGGCACCCCACTCCGGCCGCTCGGGATTGCGTTTGTGGCGGCTCTGACGCTGTTGGGTATCATTCTCAGTATGTTCGCCCACGACACTATTATCGGCCTCGCCGTGTGTAGTGGCCTGGAGGCGGCGAATGGTGCAACGGTCGACCTGGGAGAGGCAAGTCTGGATCTGAAGGCGGGCCGTCTTGCGCTCATCGGAATCGCAGCCGCGGATCCGGATCAGTTGGACCGCGATCTCTTTCGAGCAGACCGTATTGAATGTGATTTAAGTGTTCGAGATCTGCTGCGCAAGCGATTCAGGCTCGACGCGGTCACGATTGGCGGCGGACTGTGCGATGGGCAACGTGAGGTCCCCGGGCACAAAATCCACAAGACACCGATCGCCGGCGAGGCCGATGTTCCTTCGTCCGAGGAGACCACGACGGGCAGCACGATCGATGACTACTTGAAGACTGCGCACCGTTGGAAGGAGCGGCTTGCAAAGGTTCGATCCTGGCTGGAAAAACTATCTGGTCCGGAGCCCTCCGAAACTCCAAGCGGGGAGTCGCTGACTGAACGATTGCGCAGGCAGGCGGAAGCCACAGGATATGCGCGGGTGAAAGCGGGGCATTTAATCGAGGATGCACCGACTTTTTCGATTTCAAAGTTGGTCGCCGACAGCGTGAAGACGCCCTGGTTTAACGACGAGACATTAAACATCATCGCCACGAATATCTCGACTCAGCCGGCCATGATGAGCGAACCGTTTCAGTTGTCTGTCATTTCCAGCGGGGGTCTTCTGAAGGGGCAGGTAAATATGAATTCAAATGATGCCATCCCCGGCGGGACTTGCAGCGTCGAAATACGCAATTTATCGACAAGCCGTTTCGCCGGCGACATGGACTTGGGGGCTGACACCCGGATTGAAGGCGGTTCTGCCGATATCTCACTCGACGGTTTGTGGCGACGCGATGCCGACTTCACTGTCGACTTGCCGTTGAAGATCACGGTTCGTGACATGATCATTGCGTTAGGCAACGTTACGCCGGTCCAAGTACCGATACTGGAGTTTCCCGTCGGAATTCACGGGCCGATCGCGAGTCCGAAAATCGACGTCGATCACAAACAGCTTAGAGATGCTATCCTCAAGTCAGGCATTGGCATTGCCAAAGAAAAACTCAAGGCCCGCGCGGTCGACCGGATTGAGGAAGAATTCGGCGACAAACTACCTGTCGATGCCGGAAACATTCTCAAGGGCATCTTCAATCGGGACAAAAAGTAATTGTCTCGGAGAACGAACGAATCGAGATTGGGGTCGCACCTAGACTATCAAGTATATTCCGTCTACGTGACGCGAGGGCAAAATCAGAATGTTGTTACTGTTAACTCTTAAAAACTTCCGATAGGAGGCAACCCCGTTATGAGACTAGTGGCTGTCATACTCATCGCGACAACATTGGGGCTATCCCGTCCTTCAGTATGTGCATCAATGATATTCGACCTGAACTCAGACTGGTCGATTGCAACGAATCCGTTTGGCGGTGTTTGGTCGCTCAATGCGGGAACCTTACCGCTTAGCTTTGTGTCTGATTTATCCACGACCGGCATTGATACCTGGGCCACCCCTCAACCGGGCTGGAGCGCCAGATTTCTGAATCCGATAAATGAGATTATTCCGGCATGGTTCAAGGCGAACGCAACATTTACCGGCGTTGCCGCCGGTTCTATCGACTGGCAGTCCGGCGACGTGGTCGTTCACACCAGCGGCAACCCCAGCGCGCAATCGATACTCACCTGGGCCAGCCCTATGGATGGCGTTATCGATGTCAGCGGCAGTGTTTGGGCCGCGCGAAATATAAGTCGCAGCAATGACTGGACATTAATTTTAGAGAATTCCGGGGGTAGTTCAGTGCTTTCGCAGGGGAGTGTATTCGATGGCGATGCTTTCGACAGAGAGAATCCATTCAACTTCATTCTGGGAACCGATGACCCAACCACACTTTTGGGCATTCCGGTCGCCGCCGGCGACGTCCTGCAACTGCACTTGGGATCGGCCACTTCCAGCGCCGACTACGTTGGCATGAACATGAATGTGACCGTGACTGAGACCATTCCCGAGCCGTCGACCTACGTTACCTTTGCCATCATCACCTTATCCGTTGCCGGCGTCCAATGCTGGCGACGCCGTCGCCAGTTCAAACAGGGTTGATGAACGGTGGATAATATAAGGTCAAACCTGTAATATGAAGTTCGACTATTGCGTTCTTACAGTTGGGGCGTACAGTTCTTTACATGGCGAGACCACTAAGCCATTAGGGTCGGACCTTTAGTATGAAGTTTACTTGACCGCAATTCTTCCTTTACGATCATTTATCCTCCTGATCGGGGGGCATTGGAATCATCCTTCAGTATACCGTTTTCTAAATTTTTCTGGATTCCCCTTAAGAAAAGTTCCGCAGTATCGGATGCTATACTGCAAGCAGTACAATTTTTGGAAGACTTTCAACTTATCACCTAAGGGATTCCGAACGGTATATTCGAAAACCTGAAGACGTTCGGCATAAAAATCATATGATTAAGTTTGCACAAAATTACTTTGTGATCGCGTTGGTTTTCTTTCTTACATCTTCCGGTCATGCTGACCTGATCACGTTGACGGATACTTTCGATAATCAGTCTGCAACTCCGGCGAATACGAATC
>JAJFLP010000120.1 GCA_021772635.1 Verrucomicrobiota bacterium
GCGAACTCCAACGAGCACTCCTGCATACCAGCGAATTCGTATTGCAGTGATCGCTGTTGGAGTTCGCGCTTTAGCGTGTCGTATCTAAAGTTTCCTTTTATATTAACAGATCAGTCAGTTGACGGATCGGCGGATTGCTCCTACGCAACCATTTTGAAGTCGGCCCAAAATTGTAGCGTTTGTTGATAAATCCCGGTTCAGAATGTCCGAGACTCGCGCTTATGGCGGTATAGCCCTGCCAATCAGTTTTTTAGTCTCTGCAAAGTTGACCTTAATTTGTTCGTTATCCGGTGCTAGTTTCGCTGCCTCCGAAAAGTGATGAATAGCCTTTTCGTACATTTGTTGCTGTCTAAATGCTATTCCAAGGTTAACATGAGCCGCCACCGTGCCAGGCGCGATTTTCAGGGCGTGCAGGTAATGTTCGATTGATTCGGGAATCCGTCCTAGCCGCTGGAAAGTGTTTCCGATGTTTACGTAAGCCTCGGGCAGGGCCGGGTTGATCTTGATAGCTTTCCGGTATGAGTTTATTGCAGCCTCAAGGTTTCCCAGCTGATAATTCGCTGTTCCAAGATTGACATACGCTTCCGCGAACGCCGGTCGTATCGCCAACGCACGGTGATATTTATCGACTGCCTCCTTCGTTCTTCCTTGGCTCTGCAGTAGATTGCCGAGGTTACAATGCGCTTCAGCGTACGTCGGGTCGATTACCAGCGCGTTCCGATAGTGCTCCACTGCGGCCGAAAGTTCTCCTTGCCGAGCGAGGAGGTTCGCCAGATTATAATGCACCGCCGCGTCATTAGCGTTTATTTCGAGGCTTCTGGAGTAATGCTCAATAGCCGCTTGAATATCACCACTGTCGGCGAGCACGACCGCGAGATTATTGAGAGTCTCGATGTGGTTTGAGTCGAAAGTCAATACCTTCTCGAATTGGATGATTGCATCACGGATCCTCCCATCGTCCGCTAACAGAATAGCCAACCTGTAGTTCGCGTCCACATTGTCCGGATCCAACGTGAATACCTTCGTATATATATCCATCGCGGCTTGGGACTCGCCGTTCTGCACAAAGGCAACCGCGAGGTTCAAGTAATCTTCCACGCCACCCGGATTCATTTCAATCACCCGTTTGTATTCCTTGATGGCATCCGGAAGACGGCCGCTGGCCATCAGCGCCAATCCGAGATTCTTCCGCGCCTCGACATAATCGGGTGCGATTCGGGTCGCTTTGGACAGGTGCCTTACCGCTGCTGGCGAATCACCCATCTTCAGCAACCCGACGCTCATATTATTCAGTGCCTCCGCGAAATCCGGGCGCAGTTTTAGCGCGGCAGCATAGTGTTCGAAGGCCTGTTCCAATCGGCCCTCTTTTTGAAGTGCCGTCGCCAGGTTATTATGTGCCGTCGCCAGGTCAGGATTTACCTTCAGCGCTGCCCAGTAGTGCGGCAATGCCTCAGCTACCCGGCCTTGTAACATCAACATATTCCCCAAATTCGTATGCGCCCCAACATAATCAGGCTTGTATTTGAGTGTCTCCCTATAGAGAGAGATTGCATCGGAGATTGCTCCACGATCCGAGTGCTCATTGGCGAGGTTATAGTGGGGAAGCGCCTGTTTCGGGTACTTTGAAATGACGTCGGACCATAGCGAGATCTCATCGCGCCAGACACTGGTTTGCCTGTAACTCATGATCGCGGCAGTGAGCAATATTAACGTAAGTATCACATTAACGCTTCGAGATTGCCGGTCCCGACCAGTGATCGAAGCGATTAGCACAGCCGGGCCCAGCATCGAGAAGTACAAATAACGGTCGGCAACTGTTGAAAAATTCTGAAACGCGAACGGAACGAATCCCGACACCGGAAGAATACCGACGACAAACAGCGAGGAGGATAAACATAACGTTGACCACTTGTTGCGTTGACACCAAAGGACGATACCGATAGTCAGCGGAAGCGTCCAGCCCAGGTACGGCCACACGGAGCTCAGGACGACGTCCGGCCGCCGACCGTAAGACGCGCAAAGATTAATCGGGACGAGCAGCTTTGATAGGTAAAAATTGAGTGCATCCGCTGCGATGAAAGGCCGTAGCCACCAGGGAGTGACGAATTCGATAAATGTATCAGGTTGCGCATGTCTCGTTAAAACGACGACGACCGCAGCGATTATTACCCAGAGAATAAGAAGATACCGGCTTTCCCGGGCGACACGTCGATATTTCCAGTAGGCGATCGCGCCTGCGATTAACGGTATAACGATCGCCGTTGGCTTGGCTAAGATCGATAGAATAAAACAGAATGTCGCCGAGAACAGGAATAAGATAATTCTATGCCGTCCCTGTCCTTGTTCTCTAGCATCTACACAGCGTCGGTTACTCACGTACAACGTGATCGCGAGTAGACCGAAGAAGGCGCTTAGAATGCCCCTGAACTCAGAAACCCACGCGACAGACTCCACCTGTACGGGATGGAGGACAAACAAAAGCGCACCGCACAGCGCGCCCCGGGAACTGTTTATGACGATCGAAAGAATCGTGAATACGAGTAGGCCGTTGAAAATATGGAAGAGAATATTCGCGGCATGAAAGGCTTTTGCGTTGAACGCCATCCCGTGTATATCTGATGACGTTGTACCGCCGACTATCTTGATCAGGTTCCAGGCAGTATAGGTGACTGGAATGTACAGCCCTTTATAGGGAACCTTCCACAATTCCCGGACGCCACCGGTTTCCATCGAATTGAGATAGGGGTTCTCCGTCAGGTGCAGTGGTTCGTCATCCCACACGAACTCGTGATTCACCGTTCCCCAGTAAACGATTGTCGGTGCCACAATCAATAAAGTCAGACTGATGAATTTTCTTGGCATTTAGGTATCGCTTAACCTGATTAATTCACGCGATTTGTCGCGAGAGAACTTAACTCGTTCATAATAAGACGATTGGAGAAAGCGCCACGGTGACAGTGAATTTTCATTCACTAAGATGTGAAGTCAAGCCAATCGGTTTATTTGAGCAGAGGTTAGGGCTCGCAGCAGAATACTGGTGAGTTATTCAGGTTAAAAGTCGTAGATCAATAATTCGTAGAGTTACCAGGTGCAATAATTAGGACTTAGAACTAAGCTATACTGCAAGCAGTAGAATTTTCGGACGTCTTTGAATTTATCAGCTAAGAGACTCCGAACAATATTTCGAAAACCTGATGATAGTGAGTATATATCGCAAGCGGTACAATTTTTGGACGGAATTACCCGTCTCGTATTGACGCGGTCACTTTCGTGCGAGAATGCTCGCGCTTATGCGGAGAGAAAGAATCCACCCATACCGATCGAAAGCTCGACCGGTTGTCTTCAACGGAATGCACATTCGCGGAATAAGAGGACTCAATGCCAGACCTAGTGGAACAAGTAATCGAGCATCTTGAGTATTCCCGTACCCGAGGAGAGAAATACGTCAGCCTTTCCCTTGCGAACGTCCAGTACCTCTTCCCCAACCGCAATAAGTCTCCTTCGCCTGAACCATCCGTTAAAGTAGCACCAAAGCCGGTGCCAAAAAAGCGACGGCCTGACGGTGATTCTGAGGCAGGAACTAATAGTAGTACCACCGCTTCGACTGATTCATTCGACGAACCGAACCTGAACGTTTCGCTACCGGAACTGGCGCAGGTCGTGAGTCACTGCAACCGCTGTCGCTTGTGCCATAGCCGGACTCGTACGGTTTTCGGCGTCGGCACCGAAAAAGCTAGCTTAATGTTTATCGGAGATGGGCCGACTCATAAAGATGAGCAGAGCGGAACTCCGTTCTCGGATAACTCGGGAGAGCTTCTGAATCGTATGATTGAAGCCATGGGATTTTCGAGGGATGAAGTATACCTGACAAATGTAATTAAATGTTCCCCTCCAATAAAAAGGCCGCCTGGGGATGACGAGGTTCCATCATGCTTCCCGTACCTGAAACGAGAAATTGAACTTATTCAGCCGCGAGTGATCGTATTACTGGGCCCCGTACCTGTGAAGGCATTGATCGATAAACAGGGGATATCCAAGGTTCGAGGCAAATGGCAAAGTTTCAATGGCATAGACTGTATGCCGACCTACCATCCATCCTATCTCCTGCGGATGCCGGCGGCTAAACGCGACGTCTGGGAAGATCTTAAAGCGGTAATGCGGAAATTAGGGAAGTAATGAACGTGTTGCGTGATACGTGTAGCGTGATACGTGTTGCGTGGGACGTGAACATCGGTTATCATCGGGTTAATCGATACTGGTTCTTCTACGTCTTATTCATCATCTTCCACGAAACATGTCCCACGCAACACGTATCACGCAGCATCTTCTTTTACATCCCCGAGCAGTTTCTTAATGATATCTTCGGTTGTTATTCCTTCAGCGTCGGCATGAAAGTTCGTAATAATTCGATGACGCAACACGGGAACTGCTAACGCGCTAATGTCTTCGCACGCAACATTGTAGCGCCCATGGAGCAGTGCTCGGGCTTTCCCCCCCAGTACCAGGGCCTGGGAAGCGCGGCTGCCGGCCCCCCATTTCACCCAATTATTCACGTACCCCAGCGACGCGTCGCCTGTTCGAGTCGCAGAAACCAAGCGGACAGCGTAGTTGATAACATTCGAGGAAATCGGAACTTCCCTGACTAAATTCTGAATATCGATAATCTCTGTTCCTGAAAACATTTGATTTAATTTCGGTGGTGCCGGTTCAGTCGTTTTTCTAACCATTTCCTCCTCATCTTCCGAGGAGAGATACGTCATCACAATATTAAATAGAAATCGATCGAGTTGTGCTTCGGGGAGTGGGTATGTGCCCTCAAGTTCAATCGGATTCTGCGTCGCAAGCACGAAAAACGGTTTCTCGAGGTGATAGGTCTTACCACCGGCTGTAACCTGCCGTTCCTCCATCGCCTCCAGTAATGCAGCCTGAGTTTTCGGCGGTGTCCGGTTAATTTCGTCGGCAAGAACCAGATTCGCGAAAACCGGTCCTTGGACGAACGAGAATATACGTTCGCCCGAAACCTGATCTTCATTCACCACCTCGGTCCCGCAGATATCCGCCGGCATCAGATCGGGCGTAAACTGGATTCGCTTAAACGTAAGTGAAAAGACTTCCGCGATACTCTTCACGAGCAACGTTTTCCCGAGCCCCGGCACTCCCGTCATCAGGCAGTGTCCGCGCGTCAGAAGAGCGATGATAATTTCATCAATCACCTCGTCCTGACCGATGATAGCGTGCTTTAGCTCCTCGCGTATCTTATCCCGGGCACCCGATACCCTGGCTACAATCTCGGCACCATCCTCGGCAAGCGATGCATTTTTCTCTTCAGTCGTCTCCATTTCCGTTCCCTTTATCTTTAATTCGCCCTAGCCTGATCTATGCATCAATTTCGTTTCGAGAGCATTTAGCTGGCCTGAAATCAATGAGTTACGAAGGTTGTACGGCTGAAGAAATATTGAAATATTTTAAGATCGTACGTTCTTTGTAACTCATTTAGATTAGGTCTGATACATGCTCACAGTAGAAAGTTTATGCATAGATCGGGCGAGTTTTCGGGCGCAATGGTTTTACGTTTCATATAACACTCAATATCTCTCGCAAAAACTAATAACCCAACAACTCCCTAACTGGTTCTTGTCCTGAAATAGCCGATCCGTGTTGATCTGGCGAGTCAAAAGTAGCTCGGCCCCCGCAGTCGCGGGGCCAGGCCTCGCTACAGCGCGGGCTGGCAGCTGAGTAAAAAAAACACCTGCGCAGTCAGGAATGACCGCGCAACATCCTTTATTGTTCTCTCTCCTACGAAACTTGGTCATGTTGACACACTAAAGTGTGAACTCCAACGGCCTGTCCCTCCAGTATTCCAGATTACACGGGCGAAGCGCACGTTGGAGTTCACAACTTCAGTTGTGCTGGATCGCCGCTAACGGAACACAGCTGAAGCTGTGAACTCCAACGGGCGCTACTCGCATACCAAAAGATTAGCGTTGCTAAGGTCCCCCGTTGGAGTTCACGCTTCAGCGTGCCTTAACCCAAGTTTTCAACTAAAATACACCCGAGCGAAGCCGGGAGAAAAGCTCCCTAACAACTTAACAATCAACAACTCATCATTCATCTTTAGCAACTGACAACTGACAACCTCGAAGCGCAGCGTAGATCCCGCTCATGCAGACATTTTTACGAGCGAATTTATTTTACAGAAGCTGTTGTATTTAGCCATACGAATGACCGTCCATAGACGAAACTCGTCAATTAAATTATGTCGTCTTTTGTCAGTGTCTCACCCACTTGTTGCAAGTTTGACAGCTATGATTTAATCTTGGGTGATCGTAAAGCCCGTCAAAATTAATTTGACGGAGATAATGCACAATTATAATAGTTTCGGGAATTTTATTACCACAGAGGCACGGAGAAAAGAAGGAGTAGAGATTTTTTTAGTCGCCGAAACGGCGACTAAAAAAATAGACTTTTATTTGAGAACACGGTCTTTCGAACTCTGTTTCTCCCTCAATTAAGCAAATTCAGTGAAGTCGATGCCCCGCGCGTTCGGGGCGAAGAATTCTCTGATCTCCTCTTTTTCTCTGTGCCTCCGTGGTAATAAATGTACTTTGTCATATTGCCACTTACGCTGACTACCGAAACACGCGCGGCTATTGGTGTAGGTTTGATCGGCTTAATAAAAAGTCTGCTTATGCGGGGAAGCCAGTCTCCCGGTCTTTCCAATCGAAAATCGGCATTCGCAAATCGCAAATCCCCTCAGTGCGTCAACGCGTAAGTAATAATATTAATCCCTAACTGCGTATAAAATATATGCGCGTAATCACTGATTTCACGGCTTTGGTAGTATCGAAACACACGCCATGTGTCGCCGGGCTCGTGCGCCCATGCTGGGAGCGCCTCTTTTTGACAGTATATCGTATCTTTATCCCCGTCTTCCCGGGTCGACTCAAAGCGCGCGCCGGAGTACGCCGCAGTTTCCAGGTACTCTGACAGGCCAGCAGAATTTTCGCGGATGCGAAACCGAATAGTCGTCGACCAGTTACCCAGCTGGTTTTTCCCCCACCCCATCGAAATAATCGGCATTGCCAGGACCGCAATCCGGTTCTTAACCGTCAGTGCCACGGCCGAATAGGTCCCCTCTGGCCATTTCTCGTCGATAACGAACTCCCGAACTGATTCCGGTAACATCGACGGATCCGGAAGTCCTTGGTAGAACGCCTTGAATAGTGGATGGTTACGTTCCAGCGGGCGAAATTCCTTCCCCGGAAAAATAGAGCGAAAGGCGTCCTTCACCTCAGGCGACGCCTCCCAGTCTGCAAAACTGTGGTGCTGGCCGTGACGAATATCTTTTCGCAGGAACTCCGTATTTATACCTGCATCGATATAGAGAAAACCTCCTCGCTCCAGGTAACTCTTCAGATTCTGTTGCTCTCGCTCGGACAATGTCCAATCCGCGCGATCCGCAAAATTGACGAAGATAAACGGGTAATCAAAAATTACCTCGTTCTCGAATGACGAGATTATAACCGGATCCGTATCGATTTTTATCGTCGCGCGCCTGTCGATTTCAGAGAGTAGTGTCGGCAACGCGTTAGCGTAATTCCGATTGACAGTTTTGCCCTGTATTAACTGGACGAGGGCGACGTTCTTCGATCCTGCCTTACGAATCGGCTGAGGCGCCTCTCGATTCGAGTCAATCGTCGGATTGGTATCTGTGATATCTGCCTGAAGTGACTCGCCGCAACAAAGTATTCCGAGACTGATCAATAGTAGTACCACGTATTTCTTTAGCAAATTCATCCTTCGCTTCTCCATCCTACAACTTTTTAGGCGGATTCTCTTCGTACTCGTACTCGTAATCATAATCCCTTTCCAAATATCACCTGGAAAAACCAGAAAGAGTACGATTCCGAATCGAAATGTTCCCTTATTTTAGGACTAGCATCGAGCAACCAGGAACTACTCCCCTCAAAGCGCAGCGTATATCCGACCCATTCGGGAAGCACCCGTTACTCTTCAAACTTCTGCCCCCTGTCCCCCCGCTACTGCTCCCTGCCCCTGCCTCGCAACGCTCTTTGTTGTTCTCGCTCCCTAACAACTAGCAACTGGCAACTAGCAACCAGCAACTAGCAACAGGTAGCCCACAGCCCCGGCGACGGCGGATCCTAGACACTATCTTCTATCTTCTAACTCCTATCTCCTTTAAGAGATCCGCCGCTTCCTTCGATCTCAGTCTGGATAACATCGTCAGGAGTCGCTGTCGAACTTTGACATCGTCGTCGTCGAAAGATTGTCTTACAATTTCCTGCCACCCGGGTAGCTGCCGCCGGGTTATCTCTTCTATTGCGCTCAAGCGGACGTCGTTATTTTCATCGAGAAGGACCTCAGATAAAATTGAATCAGCCTGATCCGCTGGCAGGCGACGAGACAGTGTGATCGCTAAAGATCGGGTATCCGGAAATCTGGATTCGCTCATTGATCGTATAATTCCGGTGTTCCGGGTATTGCTGTGTAGCATGATTCGTCCGGCGATTTCACGGATGCTTTTTGAGTCATCGTCCAAAAGATCTGCGATGGCGTTAGGATCCGAGCCTCGCCCGAATACGCGCGCATAGGCCTCGAGTGCCGCTTTCCGGTAGGCGTGATTCGGATGACGAACAAGTTCCAGGAGTGCGCCCGAGGCAGCGCCCTTCAGACGCGGCAGGGACTTAATAATTTTAAGTGCCATCGGCGGGTTCATTCGAGAATCATCCAACCGAGCGCGTAGCTCAGGATACCTCTCAAAGTCGCCCCGGGAAAAAAATCCGAGAATTGCTTCGGTCGATATCTCAAAATCATCGCTGGCTGCAAGTCGACTAAGCACTGGATCTGCCGCCGGTGTTCCGATTGTCGCCAGAATTTGAGCTAGCCGCAAACGTATTAATTGATCATCGTCATTCACTAAATGCTCAGCATTCTTGACAAACTCTAGCGGTGCCAGGAAGAACTCACATGCGTCAACAGCGAGAATTCGAACATCTCGATCGGAATCCCTTAGCAGTGATGCCAAGGTCGATGAAGAGACAATATTCCGAAACAAACGGTAATTGGAAACCATATTCTTGCGTACAGTTGCATCGTCGTCCTGGAACGCCTGAACAATAACGTCACTCGCGTTCGTTGTTGCCGTTTGTTCCGAAGTCGGACGCGAGCGTCGCCCCAGCGGGTTAAACCGCATAATCTGCGGGAGATACGAAGACGTGATTCGCCGGATATGAACGTCGGGGTCCGCAAGTAGCAGGAGCACGGCGGAGGCGGCTTCGCGCGGGAGCCGCTTTTCGGTCAACGATATCAAGGCTGAACGCCGAATATTGGCTTCGTCGTCAGAAAGTGCCGCAATAACCGCACGTACAGCCAGCGGGTTCGAGTATTTACCGAGAACCAGGATTGCGCGTTTCCGGATATCAACAGCATCCGAAGCGAGATCTTCGATACACTTCGTTATCGTCTCCAATTCGGTCTCTGTTTTTAACGACTCCGCAGAATTCACCGACCCAGTTAAGGCGAATGCCAAAAAGCAAAGACTGGCATATAAAAAGGACTTCATCGAATTATATTCGGAGAGATGATAGCTTCGTAGTCTAATCATGGTCATAATCACCTTATTATACTAATCAATCGCGGAGTTTTCGTCCGGATTACCCGTCCCGCATCAGCAAGGATCCCGATAGTGCGGGAAGACTCGCGGCTTATGCGGAGAGATAGCGGGCGGTATAGTCAGCCACGATAGTGGCGTTATACTTGCCAGTCGCCGGCATGCGAGGAACACAGAGTCCAAAGTCACAAACAACATCCGTTACGGGTTACGACAATGCCGTAGATTGTTCCGCGCGTCGCGTGCAGAACACCGCCCAAAAAGTTCTGGAAGCGGCTCTTCAATGTAAGCAGTTTATGACCACAATCCAGTTAACCCGTTTCAACCACCCTTGAAACTTCGATTAATTTGACTGAGAATTTCACCATGAAGGACATGAAGACCATGAAGTAAGGACTTTTTATATTTTCCCCTTCATGCTCTTCATGTCCTTCATGGTTGTAAAGAATTATTCGGTTGGCAGATCGTTCCGTTGAAACTTAGCGGAATTTTAGATTTGCGATTTCAGATTTTGTTCTGTCGGAATTTGACCAAAAAACTATGGATAAACCCGTTTCGTATTGTAAAATGTGGGTTAATAAGAAACCCACTGGTGGACTTCTATGAAAATTCACGAGAATTACAAACTGCTTTCGGCTTGTTTATGTCTAATACTGGCCACGACTACCGTCTACTGGCAAGTTCAGTTTTTCGGGGCGATAGACTTGGATGACAACATATATGTGACCGAGAATGAGCACGTACAATCTGGATTAACCAGAGAAGGAGTAATGTGGGCAATAACGACTTCCGAGGGCGGACAATGGATGCCGGTGACGTGGATCTCCTTAATGATCGACTATCAGTTTTTCGGCGACGATCTCGGGCGGTTTCACCTACAAAATCTTATATTCCATACGATAAACTCTGTCCTACTCCTATTATGCCTGAATCAGTTAACAGGCACGCTGTGGCGTAGTGCCTTCGTCGCCGGTCTTTTTGCGCTTCACCCACTCCATGTCGAGTCCGTTGCGTGGTTAACTGAACGAAAAGATGTCCTCAGTGGATTATTCACTATCCTCACTATCGTTGCCTATCACGAATACGTAAAGAAGTCAGGGCGATATCGGTATTCCTTGATACTGATCTTCTTTACTCTGGCTCTAATGGCAAAGCCTGCAAGCGTCACCGTCCCCCTGCTTCTATTAGTGATCGATTATTGGCCATTGAACCGGCTAACTGGATGGCAGCGCTGCCGTTTGGCAGGAAATGAGGAGCCCGGCAGAAAAGGTGTTATCTTTCCGATAATAGAGAAAATACCTCTGTTTTTGATCGCATCCGCAATCAGCCTTAAGACGATGTACACTGCACAGGCAGCCGGAGCGATTATGCACCAGTTCCCAATTATTAGCCGCATTATTCACGCGATGCAATCGTATACCGCGTACATGGGGAAAATGATTTGGCCACTAAATCTCGGCGTATTTTATCCGCATCCCTTATATGAATTCTCTATAACGTCCGCCTTATTTAGCGGCGCCATTTTGGTACTAATATCATTCTCTGCGTTGCGACTCGCTAAAAACTACCAGTACTTCGCCATCGGTTGGTTCTGGTTTATTGTTGCTCTCATTCCCAACATCGGTTTGGTTCAAGCCGGTACGCAAGGGATGGCAGATCGATTCACCTATATACCACTAATCGGGTTATATATAGTAGTTTCGTGGGGACTGGCAGATCTGACGAAGATAGTGCCATTCGGCAAGGTTTTAGGTCCATGTATGGCCGGTTCAATTCTAATCGGATATTCCCTTCTGACCGTTACCCAGGTAAGCTATTGGCGAAACTCAGAAACATTATTTGAGCACACATTACGGGTAACCGAAGACAATCGTGTTATCCACAACAACTTTGGACTGGGACTCCAGAATAAGGGGAACGCAGATGAAGCGATCAGGCACTATCTCAAAGCGCTGAGCATCAAACCGGACTACAGCGAGGCCCATTACAACCTGGGAAATCAGTATTGGGATCTCGGGAAGGCCGAAGCGGCGGAACACCACTTTAGGTTCGCGTTGAAGATAAAACCGGATTACGCTAGCGCTTTTATTAATCTAGGTATCGTCGCGCGTGAAACCGGCCGGCTCGATGAGGCGATTGGGCTTTTCAGACAAGCGATCGCTGCCGATCCAAAATTGATCCTCGCATACACCAATCTCGGTGCCACTTTCCGGCGAATGAACATGAATGCTAGAGCCATCGTCGAGTATAAGAAAGCGTTAGCACTTGCTCCCGACAGCGCGATCACGCTTAACGATCTCGGTAATTCATATAGGCAGGCCGGTGATTTCGAACAGGCTATCGAGTGTTATTTGAACGCGCTGGAGATTGAGCCCACTAACGATGGCATACATTATAATTTAGGCATAGCCCTGGCAGCAGATGGACAACTGAACGCTGCCCGGGAGCGTTACAAAGAGGCGATCATTTTCAATCCGGCAGGCGCGAAGGCTTTCAACAATCTGGCGAACATATACGCACTCCAGAAGGACTATATAAATGCGATCAGGTATTATACGCGGGCGATTCAGTTAGATCCGGAATTAGAAGAGGCAGGAGATAATCTGAAAGTTGTCAGCATGTTGCAGAAGGAAGCCGAAGATCGCAAGTCCGGAATCAAACCTTAGAACAAAGAACAGCCCAGCAACGAATAACCCATCACCGAATATCTCAACTGCTTTCCATCAATTCCCCAATCGTCAGCCGATCCGGTGTTACCGGAGAGACGGCCGCGCGTTCGTGGGGAGCGCAGCGTCAATCGTCAGCCGATCCGGTGTTACCGGAGAGACGGCCGCGCGTTCGCGGGGAGCGCAGCGTCAATCCCTACAATCCAGCAATCGTCAATCGTCAATCCTTTCAATCGTCAATCCTTAAAGTTTACCGATCCGTTTTAGAACATTGATAATCTCTTCTCCGTCCTGATCGACATCCTTAGCGGCCTTACGCGTCTCGTCCGTCATATCGATTTCCAACTTCGTTAGAGTCACATACTGATCAAGTGACTTCTTGACACGCGTCCGTTTACGTTTACCTGAGATAACATTGAAATCGTCTACCAACTCAAGGGGCTTGCGTGAGTAGAGAATGGAAACAGTAATCGACGGCTTTTTGATGTCCGGGTTGTGAACCACAGAATACGTTGGCGAGACATTGTCCTTAGCGAAGTAATCAAGAATATCGTAGAACGCCACTGCCTGATCCGCGTCGGGGACTTCGAGGAGAAACATCGCTTCGATCGTACCCTCGGGCGCCAGAAGGAGATTATTATAATTCGACTTCAGCTGCTTCTCGAAAGACGCGCCGGGGTCAAAGTCAAATCTGCAAAAATGATTGAAGTAAGGCTTAGCGGTATAAAGGTGAAAATCCTCAAAGTCGATGTTACCGTCGAGATGATCGAAGCGTGCGCCCTTCTCCGGAATCACGAGGAACTCCTGCAGGGAGTCAAGCATCAAGCGGTTGTAGTCGTCTTCTTGAAGCCGGGTAAGAAATTTCTGTTGATTTGAAAATAGGATCAGATTTCCAGTGTTCCCGGCGTCGATTGCGCGAGAGACTGGACCTTCAAGAAATTGGAGGGTGTTGTCGACGAACTCGGATGCCTCCAGTTCAGGATAAGGGAGTACGAATACAAACATCGTTTTATCGACGATCGGGACAGAATCGAGGCCGGAAAGGTAGTCGAGGAGTTCGGTGCAGAGACCGTTACCCGTCCCTCCCCCAGTCGAACTGAAAACGATGTCATTACGGATAATGTCGGTTAGCTTTTCCCGCACCGAGTAAAAGGCGTCACGCCCTATCGAAGGATCTTTCCGCGCGCCCCTGAGCTGAGCCCGTGTTGAGTGAGCAACGGCGCGTAGTTTCGTGTGTGCATCGAATTTCTCTAGCTCGATATCCGATACGTTTATGATCGTAGATGTAGCCGGATCTAATTGAGTTGAAAGTTTACTTCCCGCACCGCCAATTCCTATTGTCATGATGTACCCTCCAGAAAGTGAGATGGTTTAGTTGAGTATAAGCGTTGCTTAACAAGGAGTTCCAGTGCCTTGGCACCGTAGCGAGTGATATAGAGATTCTTCCGATTCTGTTCGATCAACAGATTGATGAAGCAAAGTGCACAGAGAGCCTCGACATAGGCCACCGCGTTCTGCTTCGTACGCGTCAATCCCGCGAATTTCAGGTCATCGAATAAATTGGTAATGTTGTACTTGGTGTTCGCGTTTTCAGCCTTTGCGATCCAGTACAATATGAGGAAGTGCGATTCGCGTAACTGCTCAGTCTGTTTTTTGAAAAGTTCTTTCAAGATTGTCCGGAGCGTAGTGATATTTTAGAAGATAGATAACAAGAGCCCACCAGTGGTTCCCTTTTTTACCCACATTTTTCAATACGAAACTCAGGTTAATGCACGCTGAACCGCCGTCGCCAGTGGCTATGTGGCGTCAGGAGCGTGAACTCCAACGGGGAACCTTATCAACACTAATCTTTTGGTATGCGAGTAGCGCCTGTTGGAGTTCACACTTCGGTGTGTCAAAATGACGAAGTTTAAGTGGATCCCACCAGTGGGTAACCTCTTTAACCCACATTCTACAATTCGAAACGGGCTCACAAAATCGAAAATTTCCTAAGTTTAAGAAGCGCAATCTGCCCACCGAAGAATGCTTTACAACCATGAAGGACATGACGAGCATGAAGCAAAGACTTTATACATCTTCCCCTTCATTCTCTTCATGGTGAAAATCTCAGTCAAATTACTCAAGTTTGATTGTTGCAATAACATCATCACGCCTATAAGAATAATTCCCGGGATTATAAAATGCCAATTAATTATAAAATAATATAGTAAAAATTAATGCAATGTACTTTAATATACTAAACTATAGTATACTGTAGTATCTAGTGCCGCGAGGGGGGATGCCGCGTTTCTTGGCGTAAAGCAACGGTAAAAATTGAACAGAAATGTGAATATCTGACTATATATCCATGGTCATCACACTCCGTTGAAACTTAAAGGATTGTCGATTGATATGATTGCTGGATTGACGATTGGAATATTCCGGAATTCTTCCAAATGATTACCATAAAAAAGCTTCGTTAAATATTAAACGAGGTTGCGAAACAGACTCGGACGAAGGCTCCCTTGAAACTTAAACCGGTTTGAGGCTGTTTTTAATGTAGGAGGCAGCTCCCGCTGGCGATCTTATTTATTCTGGAATCGTTCCTACTTGTTCCTTGGCTATAGGAACTGATTACCACAAAAATTAGACAACGATCCGTCGTCGCCAAGGCTATGTCGCAACCGGTTTTCGATAGCAATTTCAATTTCGACTCCGATTGGTCGTGCGTGCTACGGACTTATCCTTGGGATGGTTGCGATTTCAATCCACAAATCGCCCCAAGAAAAGCGGCCACGTCGATCATGAAAGAGTTAACACACCGCGATGTCCTATCTTTTATGAAACGATACCGTCCGACCCGTAATTGTACCGAACGCCTTCATCCCGCATGCGGGACGAAAAATCGTTCGATGCCTCTTGCTTAGCTGGTTCTGAGCGATTCGAAAATTGTGCTGCTCGCAGTATCCGGAAAAAGACAAAGGGATAAAATAGACCGCCGGTCATCTTCCAAATCGAGAACGTGCAAGAAGTGGCCTTTTTCACAGTCTCCTAAGCCTGACGTACGCGATTTCACGTCCCAGACCCTGTTCCGCACGTTGAATTTACCTTGTATACCACGCAAATTAGGTAGCAAAACAAGCGAATAACACCCTTATTTAACCCGACAATCTATGGAGATCTGAATTATGGGCTACACGGAGATGGTTAAAGAATTCACGGCGGTCTGCAACGACGGCTTGCCGGATAGACCCGTCGTAATGTCGGCGGAAGCAATCGAGTTTGTACATAAGATGGTAAACGATGAACTCGAGGAACTCCGCGCGGCGACCACTACACTGGAACAGGCAGACGCGCTTATCGACGCGATCTATTATATCTGTGATTGCGCCGTGAAGCACGGACTGAATCTGGACCTCTTGTTCGAGATCGTGCACTCGGCGAACATGGCGAAAATCGTAAATGGCCGGGTCATAAAGCGGCCGGACGGAAAGGTGATTAAACCCGAGGGCTGGCAAGACCCCCATGCCGCTTTAGCGGTGGAGATCGAGCGGCAGAGCCGAGCAGGAGCCTTCACGACCCCCTGAATTCTTCGAAGCCTGAGTGTCGACTCATCACTCGTTTACACGAAGTAGCCTGACTAATTCACGCGATTCGTCGCGAGAGTACTTAACTCGTTCATAATAAGACGATTGGAGAAGGCGCCACGGTGAAAGTGAATTTTCTTTCACTAAGATGTGAAGTCAAGCCAATCGGTTTATTTGAGCAGAGATTAGGGCTCGCAACAGAATACTGGTGAATTATTCAGGCTACGAGCAATCCGCCCGGGCTCCCGCCCTATCTAGACCCTGTTCGAAAAGGTAGCGCGGCCCGCATTGGGAGCGCATGTCGGTCAGGTTTCGGCCGGGATCGGTTACGTTAATAGCTTGGAGCTATTGACTTACCGATCCGGGTCGAAAGATGCCCGTCGTCCGCCGCAACCCGAAGGGCACCTACCTCTTTCGGTGCCTTTTCG
>JAJFLP010000013.1 GCA_021772635.1 Verrucomicrobiota bacterium
GGTTTCATCTCCCTGTGTCGTCACAGAAAGATCCGCCGTCGCGGTGTCGTTATCCGTGATATTCGCCGTGGCTGTCGCTGTGCTGATCGTCACCGCAGCGTTACTCGAATTCGAGATCTGCGCGATAACCGTTTCCGTCGCTTCAAGCAATGCGTCGTCCGTAACCGCAACCGCTAAGGTACCCGTGCTGGTGCCGTCCGCAACGCTGATCTGAGCCGAGCCCCCGATTGCCGTGTAATCGCTGCCGGATGTCGCTGTACCGGTCAATAGGTCATCAATATCGAAGGTGATCGCTGATCCGGTGTCGTTCGTCTTGCTCAGCGTGACCGTGTACACCGCGTCAACCGGACCAGTTTCATCGCCATGTGTCGTCACCGACAGCGACGCCGTGGCTGCATCGTCGTTGGTAATCGTCCCCAACCCCTCGCTACCGCCGCTCGCGAACGTCACATCCCGACCGCCCGCTGAAATGTTCGAGAGGTTCACAAAGAACGTCTCATCGACTTCTACTTTCTCGTCGCCGTTGACCTGCACCGTTATTGTTTCGGTAGCACCCACCGCTGTGCTGGCGAAGTTACGGGTGGTCGTCGAAATGCCGGTGTAATCACTGTCCGCTGTCGCCGCCGTGTCGTCCGCTGTCGCGAAGTCGAAGGCGACGCCCGCGTCCACTTCCGTGTCCAGTGTCACGGTAAACGTGAACGCCGTCGTACCCCCGTCCGTTTCTGCCTGCGTCACGTTGTCGATCGATATCGTCGCACTGTCGTTGTCCGTGATTGTCACATTCTCCGACGTAGTCGTCCCGAGTGTCAAACCCGATGATGGACTGGAAATCGTCAGCGACGCTGTCTCGTCAAGTTCGACCACTGAATCGTTCTGAATGGTAAATGTCACAGTGCCGGACGTTTGTCCGTCGGAAATCGTAATGGTAGTATTGGACAGCGTAAAGTCTCCAGCGGTTACCGCGGATCCTGAAGCGGCGATACTAACAGTCTGATCTCCAGTGACAGCGGCTGACGCGGTCGCCGTGGCAGTAATAACCGTACCAGCTGCTTCCGTTCCTGCAGCCGCGCTTAGCGATAAGACGACATCGGGCGGGCCAGCGGTCACCGTGTGGCTGTGCGACGGTAATTCGGCCTCCATCAACGTGATGGTTTCTACGCCCGTTTGTTGTCCCAGCGTTCGGTTTGTAAGCCCGGTTCCCTGCCCCTCATGAATCGCCGTCCGCCCACGAAGATCGGGAAGCCCGAACGTCGTCTCCCCGTCGCCGCCATACGTGGTGCCTAGGAGTGAAAACAACGCCGTATTCTGTGCAACGGCTAACACCTGACCGTCGGCTAAGGCAGAATCCTCAGGAGTGGAATTACCTGCGAAAAGAAGTATCTCGCCCATGAACCCGCCGCCGCTACTACTACCTCCTTCACTGGGAAAGGTTCCAAGGGTTCTGACGATATAGTTTAAAGCCAGCGACGGCTGCATATTGCTATGACCCTGATTGCCACCCGTGGAACCCGTTTCGCCGCCGGTAAGTGTGTGTGTGTGTGCAGCCAGCTGCGCTTCCGTTAACGTAACCGCTTCGGCGCCTGTCAGTTCCCCCAGCGAGCGATTCGTGAGACCAGTCCCCATGCCCGCGCCAATGGCGGTCCGCCCGCGCAGATCCGGAAGCCCAAGGGTAGTTTCCCCGTCGCCGCCGTAAGTCGTCCCGAGAATTGAAAACAACGCCTGGTTTGTATCGATATCTAACAACTGGCCGTCACAGAACTCCCATCCTCCGGGTGCGAAGTTCCCAGCGAAAAGACGGATTTCCCCGAGAAACTTAACATCCGTACCGCCGGGAAACACGCCGGAGGTACTCACGATGTAGTTCAAAGCCAGCGACGGCTGCATGTTATTGTGGGCCTGGTCGTCGCCGGTCGAGTCGCTGGTGCCGCCGCCCGAGAGCATGTGCGTGTGAGCAGCCAGCTGCGCTTCCGCTAACGTGACCGTTTCGGCACCGATCTGTTCCCCGAGCGAACGGGTCGTCAACCCCGGTCCGGCGCCCGCACCGACGGGCACCCGCCCGCGCAGATCGGGAAGCGCGAACGTCGTCTCCCCGTCACCGCCGTAGATCGTTCCCAAAATTGAAAACAACGCCTGGTTTGAGTTGATTGCTAACAACTGGCCGTCACAGAACTCCCAGCCGCCGGGCGCAAAATTACCGGCAAAACGGCGTATCTCACCCAAAAAGGGACCTTCGTTATCGCCACTTTCACTGGGGAAGGTGCCCTCTAGGGCGATGATATAATTGACTGCTTGAGACGGCTGTGAGTTATCGTGCGCACCCCCGCCGCCGGCTACTGTTGAAATACCCGTCCCCTGAATATTAAACGTATACGGGTTCTCATCCGCGTCGTCATTGGCGATAGTGACCGTGGCCGTACGCACACCGGTGTCCGATGGGTCGAAGGTGATCGTAAACGTCGTGGTGCCGTTGTTCGCGGCAACCGGGGTCGTCGGACCGGAGGCTACGCTGAAGTCGGTGGAATCGGTCCCGCCGATTACGACAAGAGGCATCCCATCACTAAGATTGAGGTCCAGGCCGCCAAGGTTCGTTATGGTAAAGGTTTTTTGGGTGCTTTCACCCTCGATATCGACATCGCCGAAGTCGGTGTCATCCGCGGTTGACGGCGTATTCGTTCCATCACCCAGGATCGACACCATGTTCCCGATCACGTCGATTTCAGGAACGGGGGCAACAATAATATACGTCTCGCCGCTGGTGAAATTTTCTACCAATGGATTCGGCGGATTCGAGGTATCGAAGATCGTTGCACCGACGAATTGCGGAACTGTAATTACGACATCCATGCTGTCGGAGCCGCCCGAGTACGTTATCGTGGCTACCAGGCCGCTCCCGAGAAAATTCCCGATTTGGCTACCCTCGGTTAACCCGTTGAACGCGCCGGTCACGCCGCTGCCTGAGTCGATCAGGACGAATTGATCGCCATATGATGGTACAAAAGTACTGCCGGTACCGTCGTCAATGGCCGTCAGCTCGAGCGTGGTGCCACTGCCGATGGTAACAGACCCTGATGCCTTCACCTGATCATGGAACCCAATGCCGCTCCCCGGAGTCGTCCCGCCCACGCGAAACATGAATGCGCTGTTATCAGCGACCTGAAGATCACCCGTGACTTGCAGGTCTCCCACCGACGATCCGTTAACGGCGTTGTCATTAAGAACCAACGTCGCACCAGTGAAATCCGCACCACTCATATTCGCATCAACCACACCGGTCCCGCTGGCGATCTCTAAAGTGTTCGCAGAAGTGAGCGTGACCGCACCCGTAAAGCTAACCGCGCCGCTAGCGCTTCCGACGACTATGCGATCGGCGGTAACGTTGTTTAATTCTGCGTTCGTCAGGGTAAAAGGCCCCGTAAAGGAGAATAGTAAGTCGAGATGTCCCGGTATACTTAAGCCAGAAGCGACGTCTTCGACGTTGCTGTTAAGGCCATTCATATCTGCTCTTTGAACTTTATCTGTTCCCCCGTCATTCCAATAAACCTTGCCTCCAGTCACATCAAGGGCGATTCCTTTGGGGCTCGACAATCCGGTAACAACATCCTCAATATTGCTGTTCAGCGAATCCAGGTCTGCACGCTGTATTTTATCTGTCCCATTGTCTATCCAATAAATTTTTCCGTTCACTGTATCCAAAGCTATCCCTTCAGGATCGTCCAGACCTGTAATGATATCTTCCACGTTGTTCCCGTCGAGATCCGAACGCCGAATATGATCTGTCGCAGAGTTGCTGTCCGACCAATAGATCTTGCCGAGTCCAACGTCTACCGCGATACCCTCCGGAGCTGTGATCCCATCTGTCGAATCTACTAGAATCATATCGTTACCGCCGTCGAGATCCGACCGTCGAATGTGATCGGTAGAACTGCTGCTATCTACCCAATAAATACTATCACCCGCTACGGCGATATCCTTTGGAGTATTCACGCCAGTCGTCACGATCGCCTCAACTCCACTGTCAGGACCACTTAGATCAGCACGCAGCACGCTATCTACACCTGTACCGCCATCCGTCCAATAAACCTTGCCATTCGTTGAATCGACCGCGACACCCACAGGTTGGTTAAGTGACGTTGCGACATCTTCGACATTGCTGTTCAAACCATTCACATCTGCGCGTCGAATATGATCGAAACCAGAAGCAGAATCCGCCCAGTATACATTCTGCGCGATAGCTGTTAACGGACCCTCAATACCCAGCTGAATCGGGTCGCCACCCGTTAAATGCTGGAAGGTCGCGGTGCCGGCACCCACATCAATGGTGCCAGGTAACGCGACATCATTTGCCGTAATCGACACCATGCCGCCGTTGGTAACCACGCTCGTATTAACTGAGAATTGTCCGGCACTGACCGTGAGATTACCCATACCGAGGTCTGAGGTACCAGTCTGAAAGTTGACCGTATCGGCGCCATCACCGCTGATGACGACGTTCGCGTTAAATCCGGAGCCAAAGCCCTCAATGATTATAATGTCGGCATCACCCGAATCGCCATTAATGGTCAACGAAATCGGCGGATTCGCGAAATCAATGGACTCGAGTCCGCCGCTAAAGGACACTCGCGTCTGACCCGCCCCAATCGCCGTCACAGTCGTCACCACTTCACCGGCAACTGTACCATTCGGATCGATGTTAATTACGAGATTATCGACGACAGATCCGGTCATATCAACCGGTTCGAGATTGCTGAAGCTAATTAAGTTGCCGTCAGCCTCGACTTCGCCTTCGCCTTCACCTGTAGCGTCGTATTCCACATTGTCGAAGTCGCCCTCGGAGAGGAAAAGCGTATCATTACCACCTGTACCACCATCGAACGTAAGGCCATTAGCCGGAACAGGGTTACCGTCACCGTAGAGAACATGAAGCTCATCGTTATCCGCGTCGGTACCGTTAATCGTTAACCCAGTGATCGCATCGAGCGGGAGCCGTAAAAAAATCACGCCGTTCCGCCGTAGTATCAAGTCGCCGCTGCCGGCCAATAATTCCGTCATACCGCCGCCGGCCGGTAGATTAAATATTACCGAACCACCATCAATATCTTCAATGGTAATCTTATGGTCTTCGACTTCGCCGTCAGCAGTTGATCCGGTCGGCGACAAACCTCCTGCCGTGCTCAACCGGAAGCGAGCGAAAGTGGCACCCGCCGCTGCTGTAGCCGGAACTTCGAATGCCGAAATCTGTTTACCATCAGTAGTTCCAAGATCTTCGCTGGTAAATATTTGCTCAGAACCCGACCAAACACCGTCACGATCGAAATCGATCCAGGCATCCAACTTATTCGATGTGCCGTCTGCATTCTGGAGGTCGATCTCTAACGATCCGCCAGAGGCTGAACCCGGGACAATAAATATGTTTGAAAGGAAACTAATACCATCTTCATCATCGGTGCCGGTATTGTCGTCGCCTAGCCCATCTGTTTCTGGTGCCCCGTCGCTTTCGGTATCACGAGCTGCCCCCAATCGCAGACCAGTATCGGTATGACGCGCGCCGTCATTTGCCAATAGCGTCGGATAGCTGTTGGCGAAACCGGCTTGGGAACTGTTCGGCGCATCGCCGAAATCCAGCTGTACGACCGTGTTGACGACATCAAAGGTTGTACTCGGCCCGGCCGCAGCAGCAGTGTTGCCGGCGGTATCCGATGCGGTCCCGGCCGCGATCGTTATGCCAAGGGTTCCGTCTCCGGTTATACCGCTGACGGTTACCGTCCGTTCCGTCGTTCCCGCCCCAGTGACATTGACCGTACCGGTCGCATCTCCTGTCGGGTTCAAGGTTACATCGCCATTTGCCAGCGTGACCGAATCTGCACCGGAATACGTGACCGTTAAGGTTACAGGCCCACTGCCGGTTGATGTCTCAGACGGCGCACCGATGGAAACGGTCGGCGCCGTATTGTCAACCTCGTAAGTCTCATCGGTATTGGGCTCGCTGGCAGGTAGCGAGTTGGTAGCGATATCCGTAATATTCTGACCTCCGGCGAGATCCAGCCCGACCGTGCCGTTGAGCCCCGCGAGGTCCCCACTCGAAACGGTGACATCGTAGACGCTTGCACTCACGGCTGACACACTAACTATCGACGCTGTCGTCCCGGAAACCGAAAAGTCCGCAGTATCGACATTTGCTACATCTTCATCGAATGTCACGCGGAAAACCAGCGTATCCGCATTCGTCGGACTCGTCGCGGGCGTCAGTCGGGCGATGCTGGTGATCGTAGGTGCGGTCGTGTCTGCGGCGGCCGCAACGGTAATAGTCAAGGTCCAAGAGAGATTAAAGGCGAAACCTGACGAGATACTGACTGGAGAATTCGTAAAGGAGATTGATCCAGATGGCAATGTGGGATTAGTATCAAAGCCAGTGTCGGTGTGCGATTCGCCTACAGCAGTATTAAAGTTTGAGACGAAAGACGGTGTTGTTCCGCCAATATCGAGGGTAATATCACCAAAGCCACCGGAGAAATTGGTAACAGACCAGGAAACGCTGGTGATCTCCATATTTGAAGGGACTGTAAGAAGAAAGGTGTCGCTGCCATCGCCAGGAGTGTTTAAGTTGTTTTGCCACGAATTCACCCCTACGTCCAGCGTGAATACCGGACCGTCCAAATTGAAGAACTGGTCGTTCGTAGGAACAATATCCCCATCGCCAGCCTCGGTATAATTCACCGGAACGGCTTGACAAACGGCGCAACTCAGGATCGTCACAATCATCATCCAACATTTCAATTTTCTCGTCATTTCATACTCCTTAATTGTGTTTAATAAATAGTCATAGTCGTGTTAAAGCTGATTAGAGCTGATTAGGGTCAAACCTCTAATTGTAAGTTTTTCTTGAATTTCGCGTTCCGTATTACGTTCTCTGGCAGATAGAACAATTTGATTTCACCATGAAGAGTAGAAGAATACTGCAAGCAGTACAATTTTTGGATAGCATCGAATTCATCAGCCAAGATCAATGTTGAGCCTAGCGAAATCCGCCGCGGCGGAAACGATATATTGTCCCGCATGCAGGACCATGATACTCGGTAAACATGGAGAAATGAGAGCCCCTGTAGGCAACTTTCTATTCCCTTATATTCACCCTTCAAGCCCTTCTTCTCTTCATGGTGAAAATTCTCTGATTCGGGTCAAACTGTTTCGATATATTCGCATACTGTTGTCGGTTCTGGAATAGTTAGACCGTCTTCTGTTAATCCGTCGATATGAAACGATACCGCCTCCTTAATGTTCGCTTCAACTTCATCGATTGTTGCCCCAGTTGTTATACAACCAGGCAAATCAGGTACGTAAGCCGAGTAATTTCTTTGACCTTTTTCAATGACTATTGCATATCGCATAATCAAGTAATCCTCACTCTGATTAGGGTCAAACCTCTAATTCTAAGTTTTTCTTGAATTTCGCGTTTTGTATTACGTTCTCTCGCAGATAGAACAACTTAATTTCATAGTATAAGTACCCCACTGCCCTCAATTCGGCTCCACTGCTAACACATCCAAACGCACCTCACCCGTTCCTGTAATATTATTGACCGTGACCGTATACGTCGATGCATCAATCGATACGACGGAATCCACCGATCCGGTCACGTCCCCGTTAACAGTTGTTACTGTGAAATCAGCGGTATCGACGTCTGTCGCGTCCTCACTGAACGTAACTGTAAATTGAATTGTATCGGCACTAGTCGGGCTCCCGTCGACGCGAACGATTGAAACCACCGTTGGTGCCTGGTCGCCTGTACCTTTGATATTGAAGACGTACGGATTTTCATCAGCATCGTCATTGGCGATGGTGACCGTGGCCGTTCGCAATCCAGCCGCGGCGGGATCAAAGGTGATTGTGAAGGTGGTGGATCCTGAAGGCTGAAGGATGAGGGATGAAGGCTGAGTTAATGAAAAATCCGCTGAATGGGTGCCGCCGATAGTGACAGGTGCCGCACCCGTTAGATTGAGGTCGGCGTCGCCGGTATTCGTGATGGTGAACGTCTTCGCAGTACCCGAGCCGCTAATATCGGTGTTCCCGAAATCAGTGTCATCCGCGGTTGACGGTGTGTTCGTTCCATCACCAATGATCGACGTCCCATTCCCGGTCACGTCGATTTCAGGGGCGGTAGTGCTGATGGGGAAAGAATCGATTGTAACGTCAATGGGATCAGTGAGACCGGACGATGTCACCGGCGTCGCGATCCCTGTCGTCGGGTCAATCCTCACCAGTGATTTATCGAACCTGCTGATTACCAGAATATTTCCGTCGGCTTCAACTACAACGGTATTAGGGATAGAGAGGCCGGTCGTGGTCAACGGTGTCGCGATCCCGGTGGCAGGATCGATTCGGACAAGCGTATGATCACCCGCATTGGTTACGAGAATTTTCCCGTCCGCTTCGACTGCAACGCTCGAAGGAGATGAGAGCCCTGACGATGTCAATATCGTCACGACTCCCCCCGTACTCGGATCGATACGGACAAGCGTATCATCAGCCTGATTGGTTACGAGAACTTTTCCGTCGGCCTCGATCGCAACGCCGGTGGGTTGAGAGAGGCCGGTGGTCGCCAACAGCGTCGCGGTCCCCGTGGTCGGATCGATACGGACAAGCGTACTGTCACCAAGATTCACGACGAGAATATTACCGTCGGCTTCGACCGCGATATCGTAAGGTTGATTAAGGCCGGTGGTCGTCAACAGCGTCGCGGTCCCCGTGACCGGTTCAATACGTGAAAGGGAATGGGTGCTAAGGTTAAAACTGGTCACCAGAATATTTCCGTCAGCTTCGACCGCAACGTCCTGAGGGAAAAAAAAGCCAGAGGTGGCCACTATCGTCAACACGCCCCCGGTAGCGGGGTCGATACGGACCAGCGTCTGATCAATAAAGTTTAGCACGAGAAGCGTCCCGGCCGCCGCCGTTTCAGTCCCCGTCCCCTGAATATTGAAGACATATGGATCTTCATCCGTGTCGTCATTGGCGATGCTGACTGTGGCAGCGCGTACCCCCGTGGCTGAAGGATCGAAGGTGATGGTGAATGTCGTGGTGCCGCCGCTGGTGACGGGAGTCGTGGCGTCGGTCGTAAGCGTAAAATCGGAGTCCCCGGTCAGTGTCACGCGGGTGGCATCCGTCAGGTTTAGGTCCGCGTCGCCGAGGTTCGTGATGGTAAAGATTTTCGGGGTGCTTGCACCCTCGATATCGACATCCCCGAAATCGGTGTCATCCGCGGTTGATGGCGTGTTCGTTCCGCCGCCGGGAATTGTCGTTCCAATCCCGGATACGTCAATCTCGGGGGCGCTGCCTACGGCGCTGGCTGTCCCCGAACATACGCCGTCCCCGAAGTCACCGAAGAAATTGTCGATCACGTAGCGCGGTCCAAAAGGTCCTCCTTCACCACCCACAGAAATATTGAAATCAAATGTTGCATACGCCGCTGTACCGGGAAAGGATAAGGATACCACACCTTCGGGGAACGCGCTGGGATTGACACCGTCCGGAGTGGTGAATAACGCCGATACCGTTATCGCTGCCAGTTCCATATTCGACGAGTCAAAAATGGCGAACGTGACATTATTGCCGGAATCGATTTGCATAGTACTCAACGCGAAACCGAAACCTAAAGTGCCAGTAACTCCATGCGGAAAATCAACGCGCAGGTCCGGATTCAACACGGCTGTGCCTTCAAGCGCCGGTTCGTTTATAAATAATTGATTTTCACCTGGTCCAATCGTATTAAATCCACCGGAGTCGGTAGTCGTAAAAATTACATCAGATCCTGTCGCACCACCACAGTCGAAGTCGAATTGGGTGGCACCCATCGCGACTTCATCAAACGTTATAACACTTGCGCTTGCGGCCTCACTTCCGGTTCCCTCGATATTAAAGACATACGGGTTTTCGTCCGCGTCGTCATTCTCAATGCTGACTGTGGCGGCGCGCGTGCCGCCCGCAGAGGGATCGAAGGTGATGGTGAACGTCGTCGTACCGCCGCTACTGACAGGCGATGCCGGACCGGAGGTGACGCTGAAGTCATCGGGATTGGCTCCGCCGATTACCACGAGCGGCATCACGCTGGCGAGACTCAGAGCTGCATCGCCGAAGTTGGTGATGGTGAAGGTCTTCATAACGCCTGAGCCGCCCGCAACGGCGTCACCGAAATCAGTATCGTCCGCGGAATCCGGGGTCACGTCGCCATCATCGATCGTAACCCCGTTCCCGGCTACGTCTATTTCCGGGGCGGGCACGGTTACGGTCGATTGCACCACCCGGAAGCCGAAGTGATCGTTGCCTTTGAACTGTTCATCCGGGAATCTTGAGGCCGATTTAAGGGTTGCCAAATGATAATTCCAGGCGCCGCCGCGACGAACCTTGAACTCGGATTCCATGGTGTTGACCGGGTCCGTTTGTGTCGCATCGGCTGTTGTATAAAACTCCTGAGAATACCAGTCCTCCATCCACTCCCAAACATTACCAGCCAGATTATACAGACCGAATGGATTCGCGGAATTATTGACCTTAACGTCGAATACATGGTGCTCCGCGGGATTATCCCCCTGATGGTTCCAGTTTGCGCTCGTTCCGTCGTTGTTAACCACTCCGTCGCTGGTGCCGAAATCAAAGTCGGCGCCGCCCTGGCAAACATATTCCCATTGTGCTTCAGTCGGGAGTTGCAGGCTATAAAACAACGCATACGCCTTCGCACCGTACCAGCGAATGAATGTCGCCGGCCAATTCTCGACATCCGCCTGAGTCGGCAGGTTGTTCGGGAGATCCACGAGTTCGTCCCAGAACGCGAAATCATTCGGGTTTGGCATTTCGATTAGAGGCATACCTGGTGTAGTTGAGTAATTTTGATAATCTGTCAACGCCATCCAATCGAAATCATTAGAATCACGTGGATCCTTGACGTAAAATCTGCTCCCGACGGATTGCGTCTCGTCGTACCCGATAAAGCATATGTTTAAGGGGTTCTCGGGTTCGACAGTACCCGTGAACTCATTGGGAGGATCTTCGTTATCCGCATTATCGTGATCTTTCAGTACTCGGGTCCCGTCCAGGTCCAGCATAACCTGTCCGTTGTACTCGGTCGGTGCATCGCCGGTACCCGCGACAACTCTGTGATCCTCACTGACACCGGGCGTGGTATCCGTGATTACCTCGACCAGTGGCGGATTGGCCGCCTGCGCGGCATTCAGGAATTCTACGTACTGCTGATTGGTGACCTCCGTTTCGCTCATTTCAAACTCTGTCACCGTAACCGAATGCGGCGTTGCGTCATAATTCTCCGCGGGCCCGGTTGTATTGAATTCAATCGTCGTCTCGCCCATCGTAAATCTGCCGCCGGGTATCGAAATCATCGTCCGCGTGTACGCCGTTGAGACGGTGTTGTCCACCTCGTATGTCTCGTCGGTACCGGGCTCGCCGGCCGGCAAGGAGTTGCCGGCGAGGTCTGTGATGTCCTGCCCGACAGCGAGATCGAGCCCGACCGTGCCATTGAGATCGGCCACGTCCCCGCCCGAAACAGTCACATCGTACACGCTTGCGCTCACAGCGGATATAGCAGCGGTCGCAGTCGTCCCGGAAACCAAAAAGTCTGTTTCGTCGACATTTGCTACATCTTCATCGAACGTAACTCGAAACACCAGCGTATCGGCGTCTGTCGGGGAGGTCGCCGGCGTCTGACGCGCAATGCTGTTGATAGTCGGTGCTATATTGTCGATGGCATAGACCTGACCGCTGGTGAAATTTTGAGTCAACGGATTGCTGGCAAGATCAGAGATGATCGCGCCGGTGATTGCCTCTGTTATTGTTATGGCACTTGTTGTACCAACTAAAGCGTCAAATGCTGCCAGTTGCAGTAAGGCAAATACACCAATTAAAACACGTTTCATAATTGAGTCCTTCGGTTGAGTAGTTGCAGATTCGGGGTGAAGATCCGGGGTCAAACCTCTAATTGTAAGTTTTTCTTGAATTTCGCGTTTCGTATTTCAATGAAAGTCTTCTCGAGTTTCTAACCGCGGAGAGCGCGGAGTCCGCTGAGATTTTCTACGACGGCTAACTTCGTATTGCGTATTTCGTATTTCGTATTTCAATACAACCTCTTAAATTCTAAACCACTGAAATTTTCTACTCTGCGTTCTCGGACCAAAAATTGTACTGCTTGCAGTGTAGTTCCCAAGAAACCACGTACACACCTACTAGAAGCCGTCATTGAGTAATTCGTGTCTTTCCCGTGAATCATCTTAATTCAAGAGTTTTAAGGTTACGCGCTTAAGGGATGGTAAATCATTTTGAATAATGCGCCACACAATCTCAAGGTCAATTCCCAAATAATCGTGAACGATAACGTTCCTAAATCCAGCTATTCGATCCCATTCGACTTCCCGATGACATTGTTTTACCGTGTCTGAAAGGCGTTGAGTGGATTCAGCCATTGTTTGCAGATTTCGCAAAACAGCGTCTTGGAGTGTCACGTTTTCCATAAATAGATCATATCCCTTTTCCGTATTAACTTCGATGCGCCGGATACATTCTCGAATATGGGACAGGTATACGCCGTCGTCTTTCATAACGCGACTGCTTCTTTTAAGACGGTCTCCTTTATCTCCGGGTTAAGCCCTCTTTGTGTTACAACTTCAACACGGCATCCTAACACGGATTCCAAGTCGGCTATGAGTCCGGCCGGAAACCAGGAACTTGTGTTCGGACCAACCTCTATGAGCACGTCAAGATCACTGCCTGAATTCTGCTCACCACGTGCTACGGAGCCAAAAATTCGGACGTCGTACGCGCCATGTTTCTTCGCAGTCCTTTTAATCTCTTCCCGCTTTTGAAAAACAAATTCCTTCGTAATCATAAGTGATTTGGAGTCCGACCTTTAATATTAAGGGGCTGATTAGGGTCAAACCTCTAATCGTAAATTTTCCCTGAATTTCGCGTTTCGTATTTCAATGAAAGTCTTCTCGAGTTTCTAACCGCGGAGAGCGCGGAGTCCGCTGAGATTTTCTACGACGGCTAACTTCGTATTGCGTATTTCGTATTTCAATACAACCTCTTAAATTCTAAACCACTGAAATTTTCTACTCTGCGTTCTCCCCGTCCTCTGCGGTTAATCATAGAAAAACTAGCGCCAATTAGGGTCAAACCTCTAATCGTAAATTTTCCCTGAATTTCGCGTTTCGTATTACGTTCTCTGGCAGATAGAACAACTTAATTTCACCATGAAGAAGTAGAAGAAATGAGAAACCCTGTAGGCAACTTTCTATTCCCTCATATTCACCCTTCAAGCCCTTCTTCTCTTCATGGTGAAAATAGCAATTTGATTGGGTAGGTACCCCACCCGAGTCAGACCTTCAAGATCTTAAAATTTCCAGAAATTTATCCCGCACGTACTCATGTAAATTGATCGCATACTCTTCTGTCAGGTCATGTTGCGCAATCAACCGCTGAACATCCGCTAAATCCTGAATCCGGCCTTTACCCGTCATGCCCGACGCGAGTTTGAGTTCGATCAACGTTCCAAGCCCCACAACTGTGACGTGATCAATATTCTCTGACACATCACTCGGATCGGGAAACACTACGGGTTTCGGTTTTCCGTCGCCAGGATACTGACCGGTAACCACAAACTCAATACGAACACCAGTTTCAGCGTCGCGAATATTGCGTGTATTCCCTGGAATCGTCACGTAACCTTTACCGAGTAGATTCTCGCGAATTTGCTTTAACCCCTCGTCGGTCACTAAAAAATCCACATCTTCCGTAAAACGACGTACCCCATGCACAATTAGCGCATATCCACCCACGAGAGAATAGGAAACGCTGAGATCGGACAGTCTGCGGGTAAATCTCTCGTATGTATCGAATAAGCGACCCCCGGTTTGATACAACTCGTCACTTTCCTTCAGGACGGTCTGAAAAGATGATTCCAATTCCTTTTCATAGACCGATGGTTTCTCACAGTTATCGGATGCAATCATGATTAGTGCACTTTCTTTCCTTAGGTGGCGTCCGGGGTCAGGCCTTTAGTTTTAAATTTTTGAATTACTAAAAACTTAAAACTAAAGGTCTGCCCCCAACTCGTGATTTAGCTCCGTGCAATACTCGAATCCTTGAAAATCTTCTTAGTGACCAGATTCAATCGCGCGCCATTCTGATTTGAGATCTAATCGGTCCACCCAGTCCCTCAAATAGTTAAAATCCAATTCCTCCCCCGACACTGCTACCATACTGCGAATATCCTGAATGTGTTTTTCGGACCCACCGATCTTATAATAGTTAAGCTTCGAGATAATGATGTCCTCCGGTGTTGCAGATTGAGCTTCCACTTTTTCGGAAAACGGTGTAAGTCTCCTCCTTGAAAACTCCTCCCTCGCGAATTCCGTGTCTTTACGGATTATCAAGCCGACCTTAGATCCGCTGTCTATGTGAAGAATATTGAATTGACCTCGTCTTCCTATTTCTTCAGTGACCACATCGGTCGGAGGGACATAGAATGCCTCCGAAAGAAAATGGTTTAACAAGGGCTCGACGAGAAGTTCGTTAAGTTCAATAACGATGTCCATATCGTTGGTAAGGCGAGGTTCTCCATATATCATCGCGCCAATCGAACCGGAAATCATGTATGGAATTCCGAACTTTTCCAGCTGCTGGATTACCTCCTCAAAGAACTGTTGCTGATTCACCAAGAAACCTTTTGGCCGCTAATCTTAATACGTCGTATTTCGACGCTTCAGGGTGTTTTTTCTCTAAGTATAAAACCAAACGCTGATGAGCGAAGTCGTGTAATGCACATGCTGCAGATACACGTTGAGCAGCACTCATACATCTATAGATTAAGAGTCGCCGACTTTCAGATTCTATTTTCTCTGACATGATTATTTCGCCCTCGAACTGATAACCAAATTCGGGTCGTACTCAGTATCTCGTTTAGATCCGGGGTCAGGCCTTCAATCTACAAAACATTCGTTCTCCGCGTTCTCTCCGGTCTCTGCGGTTAATCATGGTCTTTTGGGCCCCCTAGGGACGGAGTCAGACCTTCTTCTCTCGGACAGGCTCGTTTTGACGGTGGAATGTACTTTCCCTGATGGCCAAACTCCGATCGCGGAGCCGCTCAAGAAGAACGACCTTTTCGTCTATCGTTAATTGTGCCAGACGACTTCGCTCCGCCTGTTTGCTTCCAATTATGTCCCCTAATTGTTCGGTCATGACTAATCCTTGAGGAATTTACCTTCGAACCGCTTCCATTTATCGAGCAGGTTATATCGATATCGATTGTTGCCATGGGTTCAAGGTAAAATGTTGCGCCGACTGCGCCTCCGATCGCGTAGTTCCCGATCACACCGTCTTTTTGCATTTGATTAATAACTTTTAGAGTTTCTTTCAACTAATATTCCGCAATACAATTCGTTGGTAATCGTTATTACCTTGTTCCTTGATGACTCTTACGTCGGTGCCAAGTTCGTTCCGCCCGAAAGAGTCTCAAATCCGGGATCCCAATCTACTCAATCTGCTAGCCTGAAATCGGTCATTGCCTCTTTAACCACATATCTATTTCCTGTCGAAAGTCGCTAAAATCCGACAGATGATTTTGGAAGATGTCGTAAACCTGAAATTGATCTATTTTATCGTAAAAATGAGTCAATTTGTTTCTGAACTGAGATATCCTTTTACCTTTTTCTGCGAGTGCCGAGGAGATTACCTCGTTTTCATTCAGTACGGCGAAAGCATCGGCATAAGTTGAGGGTTCCCGATACCGTTCGTCGGAGATGATATGATGAGCTATGTCGAGACATGCCTCAATAGAAATCTGCAGCGTGCGCTCGACGAATCTTTGAAATCGAATATCCTGATCATAGTCCTGGTAACCTATGTCGGCCGCGTCTTCAAGTTGCCTGACGTACGAATCGATATTATTCAGGAGGCGATTGACAATAGCTTGATTAACCACAAATCACTCCACGAGAAAGTCGGCCGTTGAACCGTCTCTGCTGGTAATGCCGAACATCGAGATAATCACGAAAACTGTTTAATTCCAACATCGCTCTGCTCGCGGGATTTCGTTCGAAAAGCCTGATCCCCGTTCGCAAAATTTCATGCTGTACGATTGACGAACTCCTGTTCATCGCAACGACGTCAACTTCCTTCCCGAGGGAGTCTTGTAAGTAAACGCCGAGGTTAAGATCGATCAATGGGTCGCGCACATACCCATCAGAGTCAAGGAATACACCGATATCAACGTCGCGGCATCCGGATTCAGCAGCTCGTGCATTTGATCCAAATAAATAAAGCACCTCAATAGGTGGGAACCGTTCGATCAGCTCCGGTATCAACTTCTTCAATTGTTCCGCTAATGGCGTCATTCGAATTGCTCAATTAATTATTCTAACCTGTAAGTTTCTAACCGCAGAGAACGGAAAGACCGCGGAGATTTTACGGGAAAATCAGGGTCTGCCCCCTCCCATTCTGAACTCTGACATCTCCGCCCTACACTCTAAGCCTCGTCAAAGGCTCAACCACTTACTTTTTACTATTCACTACCCACTCGCCTCTGCTGGTCAGCAGAGCCTACGGCGCCTCCGCAATAACATCGAGCCGGATATCGCCGTCTCCGGTCACATTGTCCACCGTGACGGTATACGTGGAAGCATTAACCGCGGTTACCAGGGAAACCGTTCCGGTCGCATCCCCGGAGACGGTGGTCACGGTAAAATCCGCGGTATCGACGTCGGTCACATCTTCACTGAACGTGACGGTGTACTGAATGCTGTCGGCATTGGTCGGACTCCCGTCGAGACGAACGATTGTTGCAACTGTTGGTGCGGTATTATCGACCGAAAACGTGTCTTCACTCCCGATTCCCGGCGTGCTTCCGAGGGGATTGCCGGCCGTATCCTGGACATCATTGCCGGCGGCCACATCCAGGTCTACCGTCCCGTTGAGACCGGCCAGGTCCCCACCCGAGATCGTCACGTCATACACCGCACCGTCTCCGGTTACGCTGGTAACGTTGCCCGTAGTTCCGGTCACTTCGAAGTCGTTCGTACCTACGTTTTCTACGTCCTCATCGAAAGTCACGCGGAAAACCAGCGTATCCGCATTCGTGGGGCTGGTTGATGGCGTCTGGCGCGCGATACTGGTGATCGTCGGTGCGGTGTTGTCTGCGGCGGCCGCAACCGTAATAGTCAAGGTCCAGGAAACGTTAAATGTCGTAGTCGACGTTGTTACAGTCACCGGGGTGTTAGTGAAAGTAGTCGATCCAGAAGGCAATGTCGGCTCGTCATCAAAACCGGTATCGGTTAGGGAAACGCCTGGAGAGGTTGCGGTCTTGGAAGCGTAAGCCGGAGTGGTTCCGCCAACGAATAAACTAACACCGCCGAATCCTCCGGAAAAACTAACAACGGACCATGATATACTCGTGATTTCCATATTGGCCGGAAGCGTCATAAGAAACGTGTCTGAGGAATCACTAGGGGTCGATATATTATTTTGCCAGGAATTCACGCCCTCGTCCAGCGTAAACGTCGGGCCGGTTAGGGTTGATCCATCGTCTGTGGGAATAATATCTCCATCGCTGGCTTCGGTATACGAAACGGGCGCGGCCTGACTAAATGCACAAGCCAATACAGTCATCAGCACTACCAAATATTTACATCGATTAACCATTTTATCTCCTTTAATTATTGGGGACGTACCCGCTATTCTTAAATATTTCGTTTTCTCTACAAGATATGCCACGATTATATGGACCATCCGGGGTCAGGCCTTTAGTTTTAAGTTTTGAGGTCTCAAGAACTTAAAACTAAAGGCCTGACCCCAATCCCTACCCCTACTCGACACCTTTAAAACAAAAAAACCGGAACGAGTCCGGTTTTTAAAATTTTACATAATCGCAGGTATATTCCTCAAGTATTTTTTGTTTCTTTGGAACAGTCTTTTTTTATTTCAACGGCTCCCTCCGTTGAATTAACTGTTTCAGAATTCGGCTGAGACACTAATGTTTCGTGCCTATTTTTAGCGTACACCGAGATGAAATTTTGTCAATTCTAATTAAAGAAACCAGTGGATGCTCATGCAGGTAGGATAATTTAATTTCACCATGAAGAGTGGAAGAATACTGCAAGCAGTACAATTTTTGGATAGCGTCGAATTTGTCAGCCAAGATATATGTTGAGCCTAGCGAAATCCGCCGCGGCGGAAACGATATTTTGTCCCGCATGCGGGACCATGATACTCGGTAAACATGAAGAAAGGAGAACCCCCGTAGGCAACTTTCTATTCCCTCATATTCACCCTTCAAGCCCTTCTTCTCTTCATGGTGAAAATTCAACGGGTCGCAGTTTATCTTTTCACAAACTTGGTCACGCTGTCGTTACAATTCTGGACTTCAAGTATACGAACTCAGGATCTAAATCGGCGCCGGAATCCCATTCAATCGTGTCAAACGAAACACTGACGCGTTTGAATTGCTCGTAGTCATTAATCCCCTGGAACACGCCAAAATTAAGAAACGGCATCATATCGAGAATACCGCGCTCGCCGTTGTCAAATTCGATAACCAGACTGAAGTCATCCTGAGGAGTAACGTTTATTACGGATGGACACATGATTCTCTCCTTAATTACTGCAGCGGTTGAATCTTAAACGGCGTTTCGCCGTTCATAACTAATTTCCAATCCGCTAGCAGCTCCTCCTGGTGAAGTTCAGCCCATGCTAAAACCAATTTTGCTTGCCTTCGCGGTAGATCGCCATCAATGACTTCGCACGTTAGTATATCAACAGAGGCCTTGAATTCGTTATAGTATACGTGGAAGTGAGGCGGCCCGTGTTCTCCGGGAGCGAAATACATGCGAATAATTATCCCATAAAACATCGATATTGTTGGCACTATTCGCCTCCGAATGATTCCGATTTAACGCTCACAACATTGTTCACTCAATCATAGAAAATGTTCAAATAAATGGTCTCCGGGGTCAGGCCTTTAGTATAGAGTGGAAGAACATGAAGAAATGAGACCCCCTGTAAGCAACTTTCTATTCCCTTATATTCACCCTTCAAGCCCTTCTTCTCTTCATGGTAAAAAATGGCAATCCGGTCTTCAAACTTTTACATAAACGCAGGTAAATTCCTCACGTACTTTCTAGTTTCTTTGGAACAGTCTTTTCGATTTCAACGGAGGGACCCGTTGAATTAACTGCTTCAGAATTCGTCTGAGACACTAATGTTTCGTGCCTAGCTTGTAGCCTACACCGGGACGATTTTTTTTCAATTCTTATGGAATAAATCCGAGTGGATTCTCATGCAGGTAGGATAATTTAATTTCACCATGAAGAGTGGAAGAATACTGCAAGCAGTACAATTTTTGGATAGCTTCGAATTTGTCAGCCAAGATATATGTTGAGCCTAGCGAAATCCGCCGCGGCGGAAACGATATTTCGACCCGCATGCGGGACCATGATACTCGGTAAACATGAAGAAATGAGAGCCCGGCAGGCAACTTTCTATTCCGTTCCCCCCTTTTCACCCTTCAGGCCCTTCTTCTCTTCATGGTGAAAATTACGATTTTATAGTTGCGGGGGGGGAAGGTCGCTATTTGGACGTGTAGGGAAGTACATGATGCTCCACGGTCCTGCTGGACAGCAGGATGGTATCAGCAGTCCCATCGGTTTACCGGTGGATGCTTAGGGTTCCACCCTAAATAATTCGCTAAAAAGAACCGGAAATTTCCCCTAATTGCATGTAATTTATAAACACGCGAATAAGTTAAACTGCAAGCAGTTGAATTTTTGGACGACTTTTTATTACTCAGCTAAGAGATTCCGAACGATAATTCTCCGCATAAGCGTCCCGTACTGACGGGATCCACGCCCATGCGGGAAGAGCTTCGGGTAATCCGGACGAAAACTCGAAGACAATGAGTATAGCACTTAGGGGTTCGCCCGTAACCTGATAGTTTGACCCTGTTCGAAAGGTATCGCGAGCCACATTTGGAGCGCATAGCGGGCAGTTTTCAACTTCAATCTGTCACCTAAATGCTTTGGCATCGCACGTCGCGCCGAAAAAACGAAAAATTCATCCGGGTTTAATAATAGACAAGCGCGCGGCCGCGAGACCTTTTCGAACAGGGTCTAGTTAAGGTGTAACCCCAATCCCCAATTACCCGATTCGGATTAATAAGGTAGCTGATACTCTACGATGGAAAATATTAAAAAAGTGGTTGGAACTCGGAAGGATGAAGCCCCTCTTAGTCGTCTCGCCAGAATTAATCGGGGACTAAAAAAGATAGGGTGTGTTTCTAACGAGACGCCACCGATGAAGTACAAGAGAATTGTTGGGCGCAAGGTAAATTGATCATGGATGGCGACTTCGCCGAAGTACTGGAATTATTATTAGAGAACGATATAAAATTCATTGTAGTCGGTGGCGTCGCTTGCGCGTTAAACGGTTATATTCGGGCTACAGACGATGTCGATATAATTATTGAGACGTCCGAAGGAAATATTCGGAACCTGCTGGAAACACTGGTTTCATGGGGAGACGGGTATGCAAAAGAACTGGATGTTTCAGACTTTGAACTTGAACCGGGTGCCGTTAGGATAATCGAAGACTTCCCCTTGGACATATTCACTATCATGTCAGAGATGAAATACCAAGATTTCATAGTTAATGCCGGCCGCAGTCAAGATGGGATCCGATATCTCTCGCCTCCCGACTTGATCTTAACGAAACAATCCTCTCACCGAGAAAAAGACAAGCTTGACATTATAACGCTGAAGCGAATAATAGATTGAGCTACCGTCAAAGAAGATCGAGCAGCCATGAGGGTTAGGCTTGAATGGCGCTAAGATAAGGCGTAAAAACCATTTTTTTCGGCACGGGTTCGTAGTATAACGTGATCACGTACGTAAAACGCCATCGTGAAGGCACGATTAGCGCCGTGTCACCCAGATCATCGCCGCCGCCGAAGGAACGCCACTTCGACGTGGCTTACTACGAACAGGGATTCGCATCGATTATCGCTTACATAGGCGATCATTGTTTCTGCACGCAGAATGAATCACGTCAAACCCGTTTAAGTTTCACGCAAGATTTTACAATTTCCAAGGTCCTATGTTAGTGCCAATCGGGCCAGTCTTTTTCAATTTCCACGGTTCCCTCCGTTGAATTAATCGTGTCAGAATTCGTCTGCGACAGGGTGTGCCCTGCCTAATTCTAGCCTACACCGGGACGAAATTTTGTCAATTCTAATTAAATAAACCAGTGGATTCTCATGCAGGTAGGATAATTTAATTTCACCATGAAGAGTAGAAGAACATGAAGAAATGAGAGCCCCCGTAGGCAACTTTCTATTCCCTCATATTCCCCCTTCAAGCCCTTCTTCTCTTCATGGTGAAAATTACGATTTCATTGCAATAGCATCCCACAGGCTACTATTTGGAATGCAGGAGGCCAAGACAAACCGCTTTAGAACAAAAAAACTATCAGGGTTGGTTTTCGTCTACCTGGTCGTTCCAACCCCAGCCTACGCTGAAAAGCATAAATTCGTCACCTCGTATAGGACTTGTCCTACAAAGAAATCAGCCAACTACCGACACGATAATCGCCCGTAATGCCTTGAAAAAAGGGACATTTACACGTATACTAAGTTATGTAATTTAGAATTGTAATCGGATAGTTTCGGGGTTGTTACTCACTCAATAAACTATAGGGGCTGATCATGGTACTCGGACTAAATATTGAGAAATTAAAAATTCTTTTTGGAGCTGTTTTTTTTGCTGTCGTCTGTTCTACTCCTTTGGCCATTGGTGGCGCGCTTTCCTATAGCGAGGTGCTTTATGAGGGAAGCAGCACGAACACGTCAGTTTTAAGTGGAGACATCAATCTCGAAGTAGTCGGTAATACTCTGACCTTCAATATAATGAATACGTCGTCCGCTGAGGCAAGCAACGAATCCTCACACAATTTATTAACCGCGATGGCGTTCAATCTTCCGACGGGTATGGAGATTACCGATGGTACGGTATTTCGGGACGCAGAGACTACTGCCATAAATTTTTCGTCAGACGTATTCGACGTTTCCGGAGAATGGGGCTATGACAACAGTCCGATCACCTCCGGCCCGTTTAATGGTGTCTCACAGTCTTCCTTAAATACCGCAATCTCAGCGATGCGATCAAGCTCGGAACACCGATTCTCTGAAACACGAGTCGCTAAGCCAACTGTCCTTGCCGGACCGGAGTTCGGGTTACTCAGCCTGAATGTCGATGAAAGTGTTGCTGGCGGACTCCACGCCATTCAAAGTTCCGTGACCGTAACCGTGAATCTATCGGGAACCTTCACCGCGACGGCGAATGACTCCACTTTATTTGACTTTATAAACAACCGCGATGTCGCTATTGCGTTTGGATCGCCAGGCTTCAACTATTCTTCCAATACTACCGCCGTTCCGGAACCATCGACATACGCGTTGATTCTCTGCGGGTTGATCGGTATCAAAGTCATTCGGCGACGACGCTAAAGTAGTACATCTGTATTTTCTGGTGTACGGACAACTCACCGCCGAGTCTATACCGCGTTGTCTATTACCATTCCAGTAATCCCTCCTTTAGACCCCTTCCACGATTTTCCGCCCTGCCCTTTCGTGGCGACCGATCTCGTAATTGACAATATTGCAACGGCGCCAATCCTTCTATTCTTACCCGGGTTCCTACTTTTTACTGCCGATTTCTAAAGGTTAAGTGATATTGCTCAAACCAGTCGAAAAATGCGCGGTGGTAATGCCGTTAAATCGGGTGTATTTGTACGGTTCCTTTCTGGAATTTATGTCTAGTTCTGAGTAAACTATACCGCAATCGGTACAATTTCGGGACGACTTCAAATTGATTTCGTAAGAGCCCACCAGTGGGTTTCCTTTTTAACCCATACTTTACAATGCGAAACGGGCTCTCAATTTCGAAGATTTCCGCCAAGTTTCAAGGAAGCGTCGACCGAGCCGGTGACGCTGACTCTGTTAATATAAAAGGAAACTTTAGATACGACACGCTAAAGCGCGAACTCCAACAGCGATCACTGCAACACGAATTCGCTGGTATGCTGGAGTGCTCGTTGAAGTTCGCACTTCAGTGTGCCAAAATGACCAAGTTTCAGAGGAGCCCACCAGTGGGTTTCTTTTTTGACCCACTTATTACAATACGAAACGGGCCCACAATATCGAAGATTTCCGCCAAGTTTCAAGGGAGACTCCGAACGGTATATTTTCAACCGCCCCTATAATGAGGTGGCTTTAATGGTGACCCTAAAACGTTCTATCGAACTCGGTATTGATGTTTTCTCAGCGACCATTGATGTTAAACTGCCCGCGATCTCCCTCTCCGCACGAGCGGAGTCTCGGTAATCCGGACCGAATTCTCGGAGTCCGCTCGTACGGACCGCATAAGCGTCCCGTATCGACGGGATCCACGCTCATGCGGGAAGAGTCCCGGACATTCTGAATCGGGATTTATCAACAAGCAGTTGAATTTCGGGCCGTCTTCGGTTCGACCACCCAAGAGATTCCGAACGATATTAAACCGGCATTCTGCTGGCCAGCAGAGCGCTTGGTCGAGAACCTGAGTGCGTTAGGTATAGTACAAACGATGAACATCCTCAAAAAACCCAGATCATCCGCGCTTTCGGTGATATATCTTGCGACTCTGTTAATTCACGGGACGCTACTCTTGAGCGTTTGCCGAGGGCAATCCTCTGAAACAGGGAAAAGAACAGGCGTTATTACTGCGACCACGCTAAACGTCCGTGCAAAACCCGGCACCGAACATCCTGTTGTATCCCAGCTAAAGAAAGGAACAGTCATCGATATCCTCGATGAGGTCAACGGTTGGTACGGCATCATTATCCCGGGACAATCCAAGGTTTGGGTTGCGATGGCTAATGTGGAAGGGAATCGAATAACTAAAAGCAACGTCCCTATGTTTTCCGGACCCGGCGTAATCCACTCAACGATGGGTGTGCTACCGAAAAATGCCACTATCGAAATCATCAAGAAAAAAGACGATAAGTGGGTTCAAATCGCTGCGCCTGAGAAGACGATGGTCTGGGTCTTCGGTAAATACGTACAGGTTAGTGGGGTCCCCGGATCAACTGAGTACACAAATCGCCCACCAACCATTTCGGTGTTTTCTGACCGCAGAACCGACGAAGATACGCCGCTGACCAATATAGCGTTTGTGGCGGATGAAGGCGGCGGTGCGAGCGAAGACCTGCAGGTTATTAGAATCAGCGCAGCGAGCTCTAATCAAAGACTGATACCTGACGAGAACATTATAATCGATTTCAATGACGATCATCGTGACTCCGGCGAAGGGCAGATAAAAATTATCCCTGCCGAGAATCAGCATGGCACCGCGCAGATCAGGGTAACGGCCACGGACGGATCAAAAGAGGTAAGCGAAAGATTCACGGTCACGGTATCGCCGGTAAACGATCCTCCAACGATTTCGGAGATTCCCAGTCAGTCCGCTGTTGAAGACGGTGCAGTCCCGGAAATCGCGTTTTCTGTCGACGAGGGCGGAGACAGTGACGAAGATATTCAGATACTGAGTGTTACGGCGACCAGCTCGAACCAAACTTTGCTCCCCGATGCCAGTATCAAAGTCAAGTTTCTGGATAGTACGAGAGATGCCGATCGTGGAACGATACAGCTTTTACCAGTACCTAACCGGAACGGAATAACGACGATTACGATCACCGCAAACGACCGTACGAAAACCACGAAATACGATTTCACACTCACCGTCGATGCGGTCAATGACCCCCCTTCGATATCGAGTATCCCTGATCAAATAATTAGTGAAGATCGCGAGATGCCGCCGATTCCGCTGGTGGTAAGTGAAGGCGGCGAAGACGACGAAGACAGTCAAATTTTACGTGTAACGGCAACCAGCTCTGACCAGAGTTTAGTATCTGACTCGAATATTAATATTGACTTCGTCGACGACGACACAGCCGCGCCGGCCGGTACAATCAGCATTAAACCCAATCCGGACGCGAATGGGACAGTAGAGATCACGGTTCGCGCCGACGACGGTCAGGAAACACGATCGAAGGCTTTTACGCTGAAAATTCAAGCCGTCGATGATCCGCCGACGATCTCAAAACCAGCCGACCAAAGCACGAGCGTCGGCGTACCTATCACCGGCATTGGATTCGTCGCGTCCCCGGGCCACGGTAGCGATGAGGTCGATCAAAAACTGATAATTACGGGATCAAGTTCGAATCAAGCGCTGATTCCGAATCGGAATATTGATATTAACTACGACAAAGAAGCAAAAGGCGATCGCGGGGGCAACATAACAATTACACCGGCGGCGCGCGAAAGCGGCGACGCGCGCATTACGATGATTGTAAGCGACGGGAAAAATACTGTACAGGAATCCTTTCGAGTCTTGGTCGAGGTAATAGACAAACCACCTACGATCTCGGCTATTACGGATTATACAATCGACGAAGACACCCGAATTACAGGCATCTCATTTACAGCCGATGAGGGCGGTGACCCGGACGAAGATGTCCAAGTCGTTTCGGTGACAGCAAAAAGTTCGGACACAAAATTAATCCCGAACGATAATATCTCGGTAAATTTTCGCGATGACGAGACCGATGCCGGAAGTGGCGTGATCGATATTACCCCAGCAGCTAACCGCAGCGGTCGGTCGACTATAACGATTAGTGTTAACGACGGCACCTTCACCGTTGACGAAGAGTTCGATGTATCCGTGACTTCGGTTAACGATCCGCCAGTAATCTCTAAAATTCCTCCGCAATCGATTTATGAGGATAATACCTCCGGAGAGATTGCGTTTGCCGCTGACGAAGGCGGAACGACCGACGAGGATACTCAGGTCGTGCGGATCCGCGCCACCAGTACGAACCAGGGACTGGTACCCGACGCCAATATCGAACTGGCCTTCACCGACGACACATCCGATGCTACCGGCGGAAAATTAGAGATCACGCCCGTTCCCGACGCGAACGGCGAAACCACAGTCGTATTGACCATTGATGACGGAATCGAGACAGTGACAAGCGAGTTCGTTTTAACGGTCGAAGCAGTAAATGACCCACCTGTAATCGACGAGATCCCGGCACAGACGACCGATGAAGATACAGCGATAACCGGAATACCATTTACTCTCGACGAGGGTGGCGGAATGGATGAAGATAGCCAGAACATCCGTGTTTCCGCGACCAGTTCCAATCGGAAGCTCGTTCCCGATGCCAATATCACCGTTAATTTTAGTGACGACAGCACGGACGCTGTCGGCGGCACAATTGATATCGTCCCGGCGCCCAACGAAAACGGGACGGCGCGGATAACTATTTCAGTCGAAGATGGGAACCTAACACGGACTCAAGGTTTCGATCTTACCGTTCGCGCTGTTGACGATCCCCCTGCAGTCTCAAAGTTAACAAACCAGTTTGTTGACGAAGATACAGTCGTTTCGGAGCTGCAGTTCACAGTATCCCCGGGAACGGGCAGCGATGAACAAAGCCAGAGCCTGACGATGACCGGGTCAAGTTCCAATAAGCGGCTTGTCCCTGATGGTAATATTAAATTCGACCTCAGTGAGGGTGAGAGAACGGGGAAAATAAGCATTCTTCCGGTTCCGGGCGAAAGCGGTTCGACAACGATTACGGTAGCCGTTAACGACGGCAGCAGCAGTACTCGCGACACCTTTAGTTATACCGTAAATCCGAAGAACAAACCGCCCACGCTGTCGCAGATACCGGATTACACGAAGAAAGAAGATACCTCTATCGACGGGATAAATTTCAGTGTCGATGAAGGCGGCGACGCGGACGAGGACGTTCAAATAGTAAACCTTACTGTCGTTAGTTCTAATACCTCCCTGGTGCCCAACGAGAACATTGAAGTTAAGTTCAACGACGATAAGACGGACGCCGGTGATGGCGTCCTTAATATCACCCCGGCGGCTGACCAAAGCGGCGTTGTAACTATCACGGTCAACGCCAATGACGGGGAACTCTCGGTCGAGAATAAATTCAAGATCAATGTCTCACCCGTTAATGATCCGCCCGTAATTTCCCCGATTCCTACTCAATCCACGAATGAAGACGCGACTGTCGATAATATCACTTTCACCGCGGACGAAGGTGGCGGTGGCGACGAAGACATTCAGGTCTTAAAGATCTCCGCTACAAGCAGCAACCAAAAGCTGGTACCGAATACTAATATTTCAGTCAATTTTTCTGACAACGCGACCGATGCTGTCGGCGGCTCGATCCGTATCACTCCGGCGCCGGAAGCATCCGGCGAAACGACTATCAAAGTATCGGTTACAGACGGCGAAAACGTAAGCGATACCGAGTTCACACTCGTCGTTTCACCCGTTGACGATTCACCGACGATATCAAAAATTTCGGAGAAGATTATCGCCGAGGATACTACCCTGGCGGATCTTTCGTTTACGGTTGACGAAGGTGGAGGACCAGACGAAGATCGTCAGATTCTGAAAGTGACAGCCGTCTCGTCGAATCCGGCTCTCGTTCCGAACGATAATATAACAATTGACTTTCAGGACTCGGAAACCGGCAATGCGACTGGAACCGCCACTATCCGACCAGTAGCCGATCAAAATGGGGATACAACGATAACAATCACTGTCAGTGACGGCGCAAATACGGTATCTACAAACTTTCATCTTACCGTCGAGCCGGTAGATGATATACCGTCTATTTCAAAAATAGTCGGGAAGACGACTAAGGAGAATGACGTCATTTCCGATATCACATTCGTTGTATCCCCGGGTGGCGGACGCGACGAAGACAATCAGGATCTCACGGTGTCCGCAGTGAGCACAAATCAAACGCTTATACCAGACTCCAATATCAAAATAGACCTTGCGCCTGGGGGTACCTCAACCCGGCAGGGACGGATTACGATCACCCCTGCCCCTGATCAAAGTGGAACAGCGACTATAACGGTGATCGTTAGCGATGATACCAACCGGATTCAGGAAGCATTCGACCTGTCGGTGGAAGTTAAGAACAAACCTCCGACGATGTCCGAAATCACAGATTTCTCTACGCAGGAAGACACCACATTAAAAGGAGTTGCATTTACAGTCGATGAAGGCGGTGAACCGGAAGAAGATGTTCAGGTCGTAACTGTAACTGCGTCGAGTTCGAACCCGACTTTGCTGCCGGCGGAGAATATCTTGATCGATTTTTCTGATGACGGAGGAGACGCTGGAAACGGGTTGATTGACCTGACGCCGGAGCCTGATCTGACAGGCACCTCGACGATTAGTCTTGTTATCAGCGACGGAATCCAATCGGTCACTGAAAAATTTAAGTTAACGGTAACCCCGGTAAACGATCCGCCGATAATATCAAAAATTCCCGCACAGTCGGTTGCTGAAGATGGCACACTCGCAGATATCCGTTTCGCTACAGATGAAGGGGGAGAAGCTGACGAAGACGCTCAGGTGTTACTGATAACAGCGACCAGTTCAAACCAAGATCTGGTGCCGGATAAGAATATAAAAGTCGATTTTTCTGATGACACGAAGGACGCAATCGGCGGAAAACTGGCGATAACACCTGCGCCCGATCAAAATGGAGAATCGACGATTGCCCTCAGCGTAGACGACGGGGAGACTACCGCGCAAAGTCAATTCCTTTTAACAGTCACTCCGCACGACGATCCGCCGACGATTAAGAAGGTGTCAGACCAGGTAATCAATGAAGACAGCCCGGTCGTAGGAATTCGCTTTACCGTCGATGAAGGCGGCGCCACCGATGAGGACGTTAACATTCTGCGGGTGACGGTGACGAGTTCGAACCAGGAATTGCTTCCGGCTGCGAACATCGCGGTTGTGTTTCAAGATGACGAGTCCAACGCCCCTGACGGGATAATCCGCATACAACCCGCCCTGAATAAAAACGGAACAACAACCATAACGATCATAGCGAGCGACGGCAAACAAAGTCGATCAGAGAAATTTACTGTGACAGTTGAGCCCGTGGATGATCCGCCGAGGGTTTCCAAAATAGAGGGCCAAACGACTGTGGAGGATACTGCAGTTTCAGGTGTATTATTCACCGCATCGCCCGGCGGAGGCACCGACGAGTGGAAACAAATACTGCGGACCAGTGCATCCAGCTCCAATAAGACACTCGTTCCTGATGAGAACATAAAGATTGAACTGGATTCATCCGAAACTGAAACAAGGAATGGACGCATCAGCGTTACGCCGGCTGCTGGTGAAAGCGGGGTTGCTCGCATTACGGTTTCAGTCAGTGACGACACAAATACGGTGCAAGAGTCATTTAACTTTACCGTGGGCGTTAAGAACAAGCCGCCGACTATCTCGGATATCCCTGATCAGACCGGTGAGGAAGATTCGGAGCTGCCGGTCATATCATTCACAGCTGACGAAGGCGGTGATATTGATGAAGACGCCCAGGTACTCAAAGTAACCGCTTCCAGCAACAATGCGCAACTGCTGCCAAACGCGAATATTACCCTAGACTTCACCGACGACGGTACCGACGCTGGCGAAGGAACAATTAAGATTCGCCCAACGAAGGATCAGAACGGAGAGGCACATGTAACCCTGACCGCCGACGACGGCGAACATACTGTAACCGAGGTATTTTCAGTAACGATATCCCCGGTCAACGATCCGCCGATAATTTCTGAAATTGCTTCGCAAACCACTGATGAAGATACAGCGATTACGGAACTTGTATTTACTGCCGACGAAGGCGGAGGCACCGATGAGGATGTGCAAACGCTGACAGCCACGGCAACGAGTTCAAATCAGGATTTGGTGAACGACGCGGATATCAAAATCGACTTTTCTGACGGCCAATCAAATGCACCCCGCGGCACACTCACAATTATTCCCGCTCAGGATCAGAATGGGACCACTGAAATTACACTATCGATAGGGGACGGGATCGATACAGCTGAACGGCGCTTCTCGCTCACCGTTAATCCCGTAAACGACCCACCGATACCGCCGAGAATATCCGATCAGGTTACAGATGAGGACGGCGCGATTAGCGCAATAACATTTACGGCGGATGAAGGCGGTGGCAGTGACGAGGACGAACAGATCTTGCAATTAACTGCGCGCAGTTCAAACCCGAGCCTGGTCCCCGACGCGAATATCAAGCTGGCTTTCCAGGACGACGAGTCCGACGCTGAATCCGGAACACTCAGTGTGGAGCCGATCGCTGACGAAAATGGAACGGCGCGGATTACTATCCAGGCCGATGATGGGTTCGCAACGGAATCGGCGAGTTTCGTGTTAAAGGTTCAAGCGATCGATGATTTACCGTCGATTTCAGCGATTCCGGATCAGTCGACCACCGAGGACATCCCTATTTCGGATCTGCAAATCGTCGTTTCTCCGGGCGGCGGAAGCGACGAATACAGTCAGCAATTAAAACTTTCAGCGTCTAGCTCTAACACCACGCTGGTGCCAGATAGTAATATCAACATAAATCTGGAATCGAGCGCCAAGAAAACCCGAAACGCGACGATTAATATCACCCCTGCCGCGGGAGAAAGCGGGACAACAATAATAACACTTACCCTCGGAGATGACGGCAACATTGTTCGTGAGTCTTTTCAGGTCACGGTCGGCATTAGAAACAATCCTCCGACGCTGTCGAACATACCGGATTACTCCGGGATCGAGGACGCGCCGATACCCGTAATACCATTTACGGCTGACGAAGGCGGTGACTCGGAAGAAGATACGCAGATAGTGACAGTGTCGGCGTCCAGTTCTAATGAAGACCTGGTTCCAGATACGAATATCGCAATCGATTTCAGCGACGACGAAACCGACGCAACTGACGGTAAAATTACGATTACACCGGTAGCCGATAGGCACGGAGTCGCGACGATAACCGTTTCCGCCAGTGACCGCGAACATTCAGTTGCAACGGAGTTCTTGGTAACGATTGAACCGGTAAACGACATACCAATCATTGGAACCGTGCCAGACAAAATCGCCGATGAGGACAGTCCGATTGAGGATATTGTGGTCGACATTGACGAAGGTGGTGGCCCTGATGAGGATATCCAGACAGTACACGTTCGTGCACTGAGTTCGAATCAAGAGTTGGTTGAGGACGGCGGAATCAATGTACGGCATACGGATTTAACAGGCGACGCCGAAAGCGCGATCGTATCAATCACTCTTGTAGAAAATGCTCACGGCAAAACCATTATACGCATAATTGCCGATGACGGCAGTGATGTCGCGGAGGGCAGTTTTACTTTGACAATTCAGCCGATCGACGATCCGCCGTCAATAAGCAATATTTCCGATCAGGTCACAAGCGAAGACACGTCGACTGATGATATAACGTTTTCGGTAGACGAAGGCGGTGGATCTGATGAAGATTTTCAAATTATCCACGTAACGGCCGCGAGTTCAAATCAAGAGTTATTACCTGACACGAGTATAACTGTAGACTTTTATGACAGCGAAGCGGACGCTGACCAAGCGAAAATCAATTTAACCCCGATCGCGGATGCAAACGGATCCGCTGTCATAACCATTACAGCTAGTGACGGAAATAATTCGACGTCGACAAGCTTCAACCTCACCGTTGAGCCGGCCGACGATCCGCCGGTTATGTCAACTATCAGTGATCAAACCACCATCGAGGATTCATTAATTTCCGGGTTGACGTTTTCGGCAAACACGGGCGGCGGTACGGACGAACAAGGTCAAACCCTGCAGATTAGTGGATCGAGCTCCAACAAAACGCTGGTTCCAGACGAGAACATTGAAATTGAGTTTAGTTCTACGAGCGAGGGCAAAGGCGAAGGGCAATTACATATCACACCGGCTCCCGGTCAAAGTGGGACTACAGTGGTAACATTGTCCGTCAGTGACGGAAGCAATAGTGTCCAGGATTCGTTTAGTATCATGGTCGGCGTAAAAAATAAACCACCCGTTATCTCAGACATCCCGGATCAAGTGACGGACGAAGATACACCCTTGACGGAAATCGCATTCACGGCGGACGAAGGCGGTACTCCCGAGGAAGACGTTCAGGGGCTCGTGATCACGGCTGCAAGCTCAAATACTGACCTTATTCCGAATGAGAATATCACGATTGATTTCGATGACGCCGATGGAGTTGCCGAGGGCGGAACGATTTCTATAACCCCGGCGCCCGACAAGAATGGCACCGCTCAAGTAACCGTAGCTGTCACGGACGGCGAACATACGACCGAGGTGTCTTTTAACGTCACCGTGACACCAGTGGACGATCCCGTTGTAATCTCCGAAATACCAGAGCAAAGCATTACCGCAGACGGCGGCACTGTGATGGTCAAGTTTACGGTCGACGAAGGCGGTGGAAGCGATGAGGATGCTCAGACCTTGACGATAACCGCATCAAGTTCGAATCAGGCGCTCCTGCCGTCTGGAAACGTAAACATAATCTTTTCCGATGGCGCGACAGACGCAACGGACGGTGAAATCTCCATTACACCGATAAGGGGCCAGAGCGGCAAAGCGACTGTTACGTTGTTGGTTACCGACAATACCGGGACTACACGACGAGAGTTTGGTGTAACCATAGTTGCGGTCGATTCGCCGCCGACGATTTCCGCGATTGTCGACCAGATGGGATCCGAAGATAAGGCCTTACCGGCAATTCCATTCACAGTCGATGAAGGCGGTGATAGCGATGAGGATGTTCAGATTCTCAAGGTGACCGCAACGAGTTCAAATCAGGAATTAATTCCTGACGCCAATATTTCTGTTAATTTCCAGGATGACGATTCAGATGCCACAGAGGGGACGATTACTGCGGATGTGCTTCCGGATGCAAACGGGACGACGACTGTCACCGTGGTTGTTGATGACGGTAATTCGACGCAATCGACAACCTTTCTAATTGATATCGAAGCGATCGACGACCCACCTACGATTTCGGAGATACCGAATCAATCGGCAGCCACGGATACCGCAATATCAGGTATAAAATTTATGCCGTCGCCAGGCGGCGGTATTGACGAAGAATCACAAAATCTAATGATCCGCGCATCAAGCTCCAACCAGTCGCTCGTTCCAGACGCGAATATAGAGATCGCACTACGTCCTATTGGATCCGGAAAATCGGAAGGTGAGTTACGTATAATGCCAGCATCCCGAGAAGAGGGTACGGCATCGATTACGGTGACAGTAAGTGACGGCAATAGCACCATTGACCAGTCTTTCGTTCTGACGGTTATCAATAAGAATAAACCACCCGTTGTCTCAGACATCCCGGATCAAGTGACGGACGAAGACACGCCCTTGGCAGAAATCGCATTCACCGCGGACGAAGGCGGGGACCCGGAGGAAGATGTTCAGGAACTGGTCGTTACGGCGTCAAGTTCGGATACAGACCTGATTCCGAATGAGAATATCACGATTGATTTCGATGACGCCGATGGAGATGCCGAGGGCGGAACGATTTCTATAACCCCGGCGCCCGACAAGAATGGCGCCGCACGAATTACCGTCACCGTAACGGACGGTGAGCACACAATCGAAAAGTATTTTAATGTCATGGTGACCGCCGTCGATGATCCGATCGTTATCGATAC
>JAJFLP010000121.1 GCA_021772635.1 Verrucomicrobiota bacterium
GCGAACTCCAACGAGCACTCCTGCATACCAGCGAATTCGTATTGCAGTGATCGCTGTTGGAGTTCGCGCTTTAGCGTGTCGTATCTAAAGTTTCCTTTTATATTAACAGATCAGTCAGTTGACGGATCGGCGGATTGCTCCCTTGAAACTTCGTGGATTTTCGATTTTCGATTTTCGATTTGATTTATTTCGGAATTTGACCAAAAAACTATGGATGAGCCCGTTTCGCATTGTAAAATGTGGGTTAAAAAGGAAACCCACTGGTGGGCTCCCGTGTAAACGGGTGCGACGACGAAACGATACTGATCGAACCAATAATAGATTCCACAACCTCGCGAAAATACGCGTACTATGACTAAAGACGATTCACAAATCAGCATGTCTCCCGACAGCGGGTCGGATGAGGAAAAACTGCACGACAGAATTACGCAACATCTGCAGTCAGGTGCGGAGGATCCTAATTCCCGGCAGTCCGACGAATCGGAACGCATTCAGTCCGTCGGACCGTTCAATATCGAAACTCAAAAATACGAGACGGGCGAATGCATAGCCAAAGGCGGAATGGGCGCGATCTTGAATGCGCGGGATCTGAATATCAAGCGCCGTGTGGCCATGAAGGTGTTGCTGGACGAGAAGCGGAACTCCCAGGACAACACGCTCCGGTTCATGGAAGAAGCGCAGATCACTGGCCAACTCGAGCATCCGAGTATAGTCCCGGTTTACGAGTTGGGTGTAAATAGCGCCGGAGAAGTATTTTATGCAATGAAACTGGTAAAAGGCGCGACGTTTAAGGAAATAATTGCGGGGATACGATCCGGTGACATGCAGATAATAGAAAACTATCCACTGTCGCGTCTGCTCACGATATTTCAGAAAGTCTGCGACGCGATCGCATATGCCCACTCGAAACACGTTATCCATCGCGACTTGAAACCGGAGAATATCATGATCGGCGACTTCGGCGAGGTGCTGGTGATGGATTGGGGTTTGGCCAAGATTCTCAGTAAAGATTCTTACACGGACGTAACAACGATTCGAAGCGACGTCGGCAGTTCCGATTCAAAGGTGGCCGGGGATATAACCGCCGCTGACGATTCGGGAGTAAAAATGGGTGCCACTGTGAGCAGGCTACGGGATAATTCTCTTGAATCATTCCATGTCGACGAAGAGAACGAGAATCTGCATACAATGGACGGCCAGATTCTCGGAACCCCGAACTTCATGGCACCTGAACAGGCAACGGCGCAGAACGATAAGATTGATACCCGCGCGGACATCTACGCCCTCGGCGGCATTTTGTATAATTTGACGACGCTGCGCGTGCCCATTTCGGGGAGATCCTTCACCGACATGTTAGTCAATATTGTCAAGGGCAACATAGCCCCGCCGAGTTCTTTTAATGACTCGAGTAAATCTGCGACCGACAGTGATGAGGAAAAGTTTGAGTTTCACCATTGCCCATCGGGCAAGATTCCGGAATCCCTGTCTGCAGTTGCAATGAAAGCATTGGCACTTCACCCTGAAGATCGGTATCCCGACGTCAAAACGCTGCAAGAAGAAATTGAAGCATATCAAGGAGGGTTCGCGACGGACGCTGAGGAGGCTGGGCTTCTTCGGCAGCTAGTCCTTTTTATCAGAAGACACAAGACGATTACAACAATTTTAACAGCGAGCGTCGTCGGTCTTGTCTCTGTAGTGACGGTATTTATCGCTCAATTACAATCAAAGAATATTGACCTCAACGAAAAATCCTTAACGCTGGAAAAGCAAAACATAAGATTGGGAAGTCAAAAAATAACCTTGGAAGAGCAGCGTACCGATTTACAAAACACACTGGATCAATTGATCGAAGAGAAACGTAGGACTGAAGTCGAGCGAGAAGCGAAAAAGGCTGAACAACGATTAAAAGTTGAGGAGAAAATTGCGAAAGAGAAGGAGATCCGCAGGCGTAAAGAAGTCAGCAAACTGTCAGCGCCGGAATTCATAAAACGGGGACAGATATTGATTGCATCACTTGAGTGGAAAGAAGCATTGACGGCGGTAGAAACTGCACTGGAATTAGACGTTTCACTGGGTGACGGCTGGTATTTAAAGGGGCGACTCCAGCTAGGAAATCTCGAGTTTTCTGACGCGCTCCTGAGCTTCGCCAGAAGCGACGAACCAGACGCTGCCGGTCTGCGTGAAATATCGGAAAGTTACCATAGCCTCACCCGAACTCGCAGCAAACCGCTAACTACCGAGGAACTCCGGGAGTTGAGTAATCTGCTGCGGTTGAAAAAGGATTACATCCTCAGTGAACGTATCTTTACGCATACAATGGAACGCGAGAAGCTCATCTTTTCAGACGTAAACCTCGCACGACAACGACTTATTGCGCTTAACTCTGAGTTGGCGAGCCTGAAATTCCGATATTCTTTCGACGGCGACATACTCACCGTTGATCTATCGAATAACCGGAAACTGTCGAATATCACTCCCCTCACCGGCCTTCCGATCAATCGTCTTCAGTTACAGAATACAAACGTTACCGATTTTACACCCATGAACGGGATGCCTCTTGAGGTATTACATGTGTCCACTGGATCTGAGCCGGATCCTCCAACCCTTAAGAAACTGCCGCTGAAGGAAATTCACTTCCACGGGACACCGCGCAAGGATTTAAAGTCGATTCGAAGCATTACGAAAGCACTTCCATCTCTACACCTTTACGGATTCGAAGGGGCGGAAGATTACGCCCTCGGCTTCCTAGACAACATAGATCCAACTGAATGGCACTTATTCCTTCACGGCTCAGACTACATCGATTTGAATCTTTTCCTAAACGTGCCGCTGACGCGTTTAACCCTCGTAGACTCGGAAATATATGACATAACACCGCTTCGCCAACACGAATTAGTTACGCTCGATCTTACCGGTACCCGGGTCAAAAGCATTCGGATCCTTAAGGGTAAATCATTACGATACCTCGCGTTGGCCGGTACCGACGTTCGAGACCTGAGCGTACTGAAAGATATGCCGCTGGAATTTCTTGATGTCCAACGGACTAAGGTCAGAAGCATCGATGCTCTGCGAGGATCAAAAATTGTGCATCTGAATATCGGTGAAACCGATGTAACCGATTATAGCGTCCTGAGAGAAATACCACTACAGAATCTGTATCTTGATAAGATGCCGATCGTTGACCTCAGTTTCCTTGGACGCATGGAATTGATCGAGCTGAGCCTGAGCGATACGTACGTAAGTGATATAAGGATTCTCAAAGATATGCCGCTGCAGAAGTTGAATCTCAGTGGTACCCGGGTACGAGATATAAGTCCACTCAAACGAATGCGGCTATCATTTCTCTCTTTATCAAATACACCCGTAACAAATATTGACGTCGTCAGCGCGATGCCGCTACGACACCTCGATATTTCTCGTACCAGTGTTAACGACCTGTCTCCGCTGGCCGGAATGAACTTGACCTATCTATCTGTGGGGCACACTCAGGCGGGGGACCTGTCACCCTTGGACCAAATGCCCTTAACTAATTTATCTATAGAAGGGTGCGATTTAATTCAGACATTAGCCCCACTGTCGAACTGTAAAAATATCCAGGAGATTATTGTCCCGAAACAAATTAGCGACCTGGGAGTTCTGAGGAGCCTGCGCAGCCTTGAGCATATTTCCTACACGGGAAAGTTGGGACACCTAGAACAGACAGCCGAAGAATTTTGGGAAGCTTACAAAAAACGTCGCAACTAAATTCTGGTCGGCACTATCCGCCGTTTCGCTAGGGACGACGGGGGTGAGCGGAAGTTGGACCTCTCCCGTGAAGTAGACTTGTTGAAAATCAACTGCTTCGGGGTAAGTCCGCGAGGGATGAAAGACTCTTACAGCTTTACTGCGTTCGTGCTGGACAGCAGAACGGGAATTAAACCTACTGGTGGGATTAAAGTGCGCTCAACGCATCTTCGATGGAATACATTTTTTCTCTGGGTTTCCCTATTGCCGATCCGCGCTCGATTTCCAGTGCGTCAATCTCCTTCCAATCCTCGAAGTTGATTACTCTGACCCCACGGTTATCCAGTAATTTTGAGATTTCATCGACATCGTTATCGTGACACGGTTCGATCCTCGCCAAATCTTCTAAAAGTGATTGAACCGTTTCACTGCTGTCCCGTTTGTTGGTTCCCACCAAGCCGACAGACCCGCGCTTCGTCCAGCCGGCTGCATACAATCCCGGGACAACCTGCCCGTCGGAAAGAATCCGTCCATTGGTATTCGGAAAAACACCGGCCTGCTGATCGAATGGGACGCCGGTGATTGGTTGGGCGCGGTAGCCTAATGCGTAGAACACAAGCCCGCAATCGAGTGTCTCGAATTCTTTTAATCCCCGTGCGGTCTGTTGGCCAACGTCACCAACTAGTTCATTCTTCTCGAGCACAATATTCTCGACACTCCCTTCGCCGCCGAACGACGTAGGGCTCCGCAGGAAGCGTAAGTGGATCGACTTGGATCCAGAAAATCGATGCGATCCGCTAACCAATTCAGTGAATAATTCCACTATCCGGCGTTGATTGGCCTTCTCGCGCAGTTCGAGTTCAGCCACGCTCGCGGGACTGAGCTCCAATTGGCCCGAGTCAATCATAAGATTGCACCCGCCCAATTCGGCAAGCTCTTTTATCTCTTTATAACTGAAGGAGGCCTGCGCTGGACCTCGGCGACCGATCACATATACATTTCTGATCGCGCTTTTCGCTAGTCCCTCGTATGCATATCGGGAAATGTCAGTCTGTTTTAGGTCAGCGGGGGGTTTGGCGAGAAGCCTCGCAACGTCTATCGCCACATTCCCATTCCCGATGACTACCGCCGTGTCGTGGTTCAAGTCGAAGTTTTTGTTTCGGTAGTCAGGATGCCCGTTATACCACCCGACAAAATCTATAGCAGGATGAACGCCGGAGAGGTTAGTCGCTAAACAACCGGGTTCCTTGGAAACGGCCGCCCCAGAAGTGAAAACGACAGCATCGTAAAAGGACTTGAGCTCACGTGCCGATATATCGGTTCCTATGTTCACGTTCCCCAGGAACCGAACATTGCGAGCTTGAAATATCTCGTCGAATTTTTGAATAACACGTTTCGTTCCGGGATGATCTGGTGCGATACCGTATCGGACCAATCCATAGGGAAAAGGCAATCTTTCGAAAAGGTCTACACCGATATCCTGGTTCGCCTTCAATAACGCGGATATCGTGAAGCACCCGGCCGGTCCACTGCCGACGACTGCAACGCGGTGGTTTCGGGAACGATTGGTCATAAGACACTCCCTCTGAAACTTCGTGGATTTTCGATTTTCGATTGCCGATTTTCAATTTATTTCGGAATGAAAAGTTTCGTTATGTAGCAATTCTGCTGTCCAGCAGAATAAAACGGGGCCGGACGGTTGCTGCCTCTGAAACTTCGATCTGATTCGTTTCGGCGATGTTCATGGAGGGCGGATGCCCTCAGCCGCCGATACTTGTGACGCCATGACTCGCGGCGGCTGGGGACATCCGCCCTCCAGATCACACCGGCGAAGCGCATGTTGGAGTTCACACTTTAGCGTGCAAGTCAGCATTGCTGCAAGCTGAAGCTTGAACTCGAAAAATCGAGTGCAGGCGGCGTAATTATTTTTCAAGGGCTAGAAAAATACGGAACCCGATATTGTCGAAAGGCTCATCCATTGGCGCATAAGCGCCTTCCACTGAAACGATCATCGTTTCTCTTCCCACGCTGGTCCAATCTCCGCCCATAACGGCGCGTTTTCCGTTATTCAGTTCCGTGGTCCATTCCCAAACGTTCCCAGCGACACCATATAGCCCCCAGTCGTTCTCTCCGCTTTGATCGACATTGCAAGTCACCGGAAACTCGTCCGAATAACCATCAAGCTGCCATGACCCTGGAAAAACCTCTTGATTTCCAAAATTTCCATACTTCGGTGGCCAGTCGTTCCCCCACGGGTACAGCCGTTCGGTCCCACATCTACCAATTGCAACCCACTCGTCCCGGCTCGGAAGGCGGAACGTATAGCCTTCCGGCGCCTTGATATCCTTGAGCGAGATCGCGTTCAACCACTGACAATACCCGACCGCGTCATAATAAGATACTTCCAGCGCAGGCTGGCTATCGCGGTTTAACGTGAAGCCCATCGATTTCTTGCTGTCATGTGTTTGTTTAAACTTCCGAAATTCTCCGTTAGTGACCTCAAATCGGCCAACCCAGAGCTTCATACCCTCAATCCACACAAATTCCATACCAACCTTAGGGTTAGTGAAGTCTTTTCCGACCTTTGCCTGGAACTTGTTCTCGGCTAAAATCAGGATTGACTTGGACTCGGTAAGCGCGTTGTTGTACTGCTCCAATGCGAAAATAAATTCTTCCTTATTGAACGCATCGCGACCCAAGGAAATGGCAACATCAACTTTTACAATTTTCTCAGCAATATCTGGCGACAACTCCCTATATTTAGCTAATTCCTTCCGCTGATTCTGGACTATTTCTATAAGTTCCTCGGCTTCTTTGCGCATTTCCTTCTTAAACCGATTCGAGATATCGTGCGTACTGTCGATTGCTTTCTTGTACTGCCGAATTGCGGCGGCGAACGCTTCGTTCGCAAACGCGATATCCGCTTCCTTCGCGACTTCATCGAGCTCCGGCAAAGCTCTCGCGGCTTTTTCATTTTTAGCCAATGCCGATCGCTGTTCTTCGAACGTTTTCTTTAGATTTCCAGCCTCGTCTTTCAGCTCCAAAAGCCGCTGTAATTTCAGATCTTTTGTCTGTGCCACGATATTGTTAACCGCGGCAGTAGCTTCCTGATATTGAATAACGGCTGTCTGAAATTTCGACTGCGCAAACGACCGATCAGCCGTCTTTAGCAGCTGATCCGCTTGCGGTAGCAACTCTGCTGAAACCGGATCCAGGGCGAGTTCCGCACGAAGTTGTTGATAAGATGCTTTGAGGGCTTCCGCCGCCGCCTTCTCTTCCAACCGCCTTCTTTCCAGGTCACGCTCGAGTTGCTGATCCTCTTCCGAAAGGACAGGTTTAATCGCAATGGTCAACGGTTCCTTCGACTCGGTTTGCGTATCGTCGGTCGATTCTTTTGTCACCGGCCCCGCACGCACCGTCGTTCTCGACTCGCTTTTCGACGCCAACGACTCCGCCGCGGAAACCGCGGCTGGCAATCCTTCCTTGGGACGTGCAGCGCTCGGAGGACGTTTCTTCGTCGCCATCGCTGAGGTTGCTGCCGGCGTCTGCTCTTTCCCTTTCTGAAGGAATGAAAACCCGATGCCGCCTATCAGTGCCAAAGCGGCTGCCCCGGCGAGCGCAATTTTTAGTCCCGACGCCATACCGCCGCTTCGTGAGAGATCGTCGATGAAGGCTTCGCAATTTAGAAAACGCGCGTGAGGATCCTTTGCCAATGCTTTCGCGATTGCCGCGTTCTCATGCTTCTTTAGAAAAATAAGGGGTTTCGGGGGCTCCTCGATTACGCGTCGGAATAAATTCTTAAGCTGCTGTTCGTGCAATCCGGCTCCATCCGTTCCGCTGGAATCGTCGCCTATCTGGCTTTCTTTGATAGGGTCCTTAAGCCAAAATGGCAGTTTATCGGACAGCAACTCGTAAATAATGACGGCGAAGGAATATTGATCGGACTGACGGGAAAATGCCTTGCGCTCCCAGATTTCAGGGGACATATAATCCGGCGTTGCCAATGGAAACTTGTGCAAGTCTGCCGGAGGAATCTGCTGCTGGTCATCGGCTGATGGATAAGTAATACCATAGTCAAGGAGCTTGACCTTCGTATCATTGTCGAGAAGATAGATTTCCTCCGGGGTCAAGTCATGGTGGATAACATTGAACGCCTTACCTACGCTATCTAACGCTTTTGCGACTATTTGTAGAGTCGGTAGGACCGTCTTAATATCGACATCGTGGTATTGATTCTTAACCTTATGGATATACTCCCGCAAATTTTGCCCCGGCAGGAGTTCCATGAGAACGAACAGTTCTCCGGTATCCTCGTCTTGCTGCAAGTCGCGAATTTGGACGAGATTCGGATGTGACAACCCCATCAATCGCTGGTAATTCGCTTTCACGCGAGGCATTTCATGCTCGGGAAACTCGCGCCCGGGGAAAATGCTCTTCACGACGCACTCCACACTAAGTTGGGTATCCATACAATGGTACACCATCCCGGCCTTACTCTTCCCGATCGGCTTCAGGATTCTATAACGATCTTTGATTAACTGGTCCGCGGGACGGAATATTGTATGATCAACACCAATAGTCTTGCCTGACATCTGACCGGCTATTGTCGGTGACACCGAGCCGACTTGATAAATCTGGGTGGACTGAAGGGCTTCGGGATCTGATACGCTATCCATCGGCTCGTTCAAAGCTGTCAATATTTCTGCGTACGAACCGATCCGGTTCTCCGGTTTTGGTTCGAGCATCGTATCAATCAACTTGATTAAGTTCTCGGGAAGATCACTGCGGAATTCCTTAAGCGGCGCGTATTTTTTCTGGACCTGACACATATAAATCATCGGCGCCGTGTTCCCTGAGAACGCCTTCTTGCCGGTGCACAACTCGTAAAGCGTGGCACCGAGCGCGAAAATATCGACCTTGAAGGTGATATCTTTTTGCCCGGTGGCCTGCTCAGGAGCCATGTATTGCGGTGTCCCGATTGGCGTACCAGCGCCGGTCAGATCCGGCATCTCTTCGACTAGGTCGCTTTCCAATGGTTTCGCCAAGCCCAAGTCGACAATCTTAATTAGATTGCTCTTCGACAACATGATATTGTGCGGCTTAATATCGCGATGGACGATCTTGTAGTTATCCCAGGCAAAGTCCAAGCCACTTGCCGTTTGCCGGCAAACGTTGATGATCTCGTCGGCGCGGTATTTCTTCCCATCCTCCAGGTGATCGAAGAGAGACTTTCCGTCAATGAACTCCATCGCGATATACCAATTGTCCGAATCGAAATTAGCCTCATAGATCTGCGCCAAATTCGGATGATTAATGGCCGCCGCACTTTTTGCTTCCCGAATAAACCGCTTTTCCAATCCGTCCCGAAGCTTTTCATTGCCTTGCTGCACCAACAAAGCGCGGCTCATGAACTTAATCGCAACCCGCCGCGATAACGTAAGATCCTCGGCCAAATAGACCGCCCCCATGCCACCTTCTCCCAGCTTCTTCTCCATACGGAAGTGGCTGACTGTTTGGCCTGGCTCTAAATCGAATGATGACATTGTATTACCGTTATGGTTATTTCAGCTCGTCCGAACACAAGTCGTACGTGTTATGGGTAATTTCGGGAAACTAATTAAGGGTATATGACATTGTAAAATCAGCTTGAAAATACGATATTCCCAAGGCCGTTGAATTATAACAACGCACGGTACCTGACTAACGCCTTAATCCAGGATTGATATGTAAAAAAATATTAGTTTCCAGTAAGAAAACGCGGCGCGTTTCGTAGTATACGTAAGTAGCTGTGGCGTAACTCAAAAATTACCATCGGCAGGGAAAAATACAAGCGGCCTGCCGGACAGTATAGATAGGTCCCAAATAAATCGAGTTGATGTATGGGAACGGTTATCTTGTGACCGAAGGAAAATTTTAATTTACATGAACAAACCCCGAAAAAACTCTGGCAAAAAGCGTCCCGCGAAAAAACCGCGTACGCACGATTCTTTCATCATCTCTAAATCTCAGATTATTAAGAGAAGTTCCGTTATTTCATCCGCGATCACAGACCAAAATCAAAAGGATAAGCCTGTTCTTGAGCTAGCCGATGAAGAGGAATACTTAAAGAAAACACTTCAACGAGAACGGGATGAAGGTAAGTATATCATTAAGAAGAAATTGATGTCCGGCGGAATGGGGGCGGTCTACTATATATTCGATAACGACTTTAAACGGCATGCCGCTATGAAAGTCGTTTTACCCGAGCTGAAACATGATTCAAGTGCGATCGAAAGTTTTATCCGGGAAGCCAGAATCACCGGCCAATTAGAACATCCAAACGTCATACCGGTTCACGATCTCGGCTTTTTCCCCGGACACGGCATTTTTTTTACCATGAAACTGATACGCGGCGAGCCGTTGAATGCGATTCTGCAGAAGATCGAGCTAGGAGACGAAGAGTACCTGGAAAAATACGATTTGTACTCGCTTCTCAACATCTTTCGAAAAGTCTGTGACGGCGTTGCGTTTGCGCATTCTCAGAACATCATACACCGAGATATTAAGCCCCACAACATTATGGTAGGCGACTACGGGGAAGTACTTCTTATGGACTGGGGTTTGGCGAAACAGCTAGGCCCCAAGGACATGGAGTCGGAAGAAGAAAAATCGCCGGACGACGACTGGATGACTACCGAAATCGGCGTGATAAAAGGGTCGCCGGCTTATATGTCACCAGAACAATCCCTTGGGAAACCCAAGGAATTGGACGCACAAAGTGATGTGTTCCTTCTCGGCGCAACTTTATACAATATGCTTACCTTTTATCCCCCGTACATCGGAGACGATATTCAAGAGATAGTACAGAAGGCGCGCCGCCACAAATTGATACCTCCGGATGAATTGGATACCGGACGGTGGGCGATCCCCGAAGACCTCCGCCGGATCATCATGAAAGCGTTAGCGAAAGCCAAGAAAAATCGCTATAAAAGTGTCGAGGATTTAGTTACCGATGTCGATGCATTCATTAGAGGTGACATCAATTTCTGCCACCGGTTTTTCGACACAGGAGATGTATTAATTCGCGAAGGCGAGGTCGGCGCGGAGTCGTACATACTTGTCAACGGCAAAGTCCAGGTTTCTAAATTAAGGAGTGGTAGACCGGTCAATATTTGTACCCTCGGTGGAGGTGATAGTGTCGGTGAAATGTCGATGATTACCTCGGAAGCGAGATCCGCGACAGTCACAGCCTTGGAGCCAACCGAGGTAATGGTCTTAAATCAGGAATTGTTCAGGCAGCACATGACCCGGTTACCGCCATGGTTGGGTAGGACAATCGTGTTACTCGCTGAGCGGCTATACGCATCGAATAACGATCTCCGTGACAGCATCCCTGTGCCGTAAAACCGCCCTACCTGATACAGCTCGGTTGCGGCCCCCGGCATTCCAATAATACTCCCCTTTTTCCTAACCCTTTGCCGGATACTTTTCTCCATCGCGCCTCCATGCTATGGCTTGCCAATTCTAGGCACTGTTGCACCTCAAAAAAATAGGTTAAAAAATTGAAAGTAATTTGATATCATCGTAAAGGTGCATAATATTTGTCACGATAGTGATCATCTGTTAGGTTCGGCTTAAGTCACGAATTCTGGAGAATATACCGTATGATTATACCGTACACCTGCCCCAATTGTTCTAACCATGTCATTGACGTGGAGATGAAAGGGTTGAAACATAAAGTGGTGACGTGCCCGTCATGCGAGACTGAAACTCAAGTCCCGGATGATTTGGAAATTTGCCCAGGTACAATCATAGGTAGCGGGTACAAGCTGGAAACGAAGATTGGAGAGAGTCACCTCGGTGACATTTACCTGGCGCTCAAGGAAGATGAAGAGCGGTTGGTAAGAATTGAGATCCTGGCTGGTTCGGTTGCATCCGACGAAGAATCTGTAACTAGATTCCTACAGGAAATCGAACTAATGAGCACTCTCACCCACGAAAATTTATTGTCCGCTCTTGAAGCTGGACAGGATGGCGAAACCTATTTTCTCGTGACAGCTCACGAACCCGGCCTTAGCCTCGAAGACACGCTGGCACGGGATTCGGTCGTCGAAGAGAAAAAGGTGCTCAATTATATGATCACGATTTCTGAGGTTCTGGGATACACCTGGGACGAACGGAAACTCCTACACCGCGATCTTAAACCCCAGAATATTTTCATTACCGAGAACGACGTCGCAAAATTGACCGGTTTCGGAATCGCCAAGTCGTCCGAAGGTCAGTCACTGGGTTTGACCGGAGTCGGGTTCACGATAGGGACGCCAGAGTATATGAGTCCCGAACAAATCCGCGCGTCCGAAGACTTGGATTATCGAAGTGACTTATATGCGCTGGGTGTCGTAATGTACGAAGCACTTTGCGGGGAACTTCCGTTTATCGACGATGCACCTATTCTACTTATGCAGAAGCATATGGATGAGCTACCGGTGCCGGTAAGGGAGAAAAATCCGGACGTATCGGAAGGATGTTCAGCGTTAATAGATAAAATGCTCGCGAAGGAACCGGAGGATCGACATCAAAGTTGGCAGGAATTGATGGACGATGCTAATGACGTTATTAATTCCGAGGGGAAGGTTGGCAAAAAATCCGGAGCGTCTTCTAAGGCAGGCGGCGGCACTGCAAGCAACCCGTTCGAAGCGAAATCGCCGCTGGCGATCGGCGGCATAATTGCAGCTGTCATATTCCTCATTGTAATCATTGTACTGGTCTTAAAAGCGCTCTAGTCCTTAGATGTTCGAACATACTCACCGCACCAACCCTCCGGCGGCTCTGTTATTTGATATCCTTCAACACGCTTAATTAAAGTCAATGACGCACCGTCATGTGAATCGATAGCGAGCGCTTTCTTAAAACAACCTAATGCACCCTCCCAATCTCGCTCCCAATGTCTTCGTAATCCGTCTTCGTAAAGATCTCTAATTTTCCGCCTATCTTCGGAAATCTCGCCTTTCTTAGCGATTAGCTCATAGATCTGTATCGGCACCGTCTTTCCTTTGACAACGATCTTGTCCAACAACCGCGATTCGATGTGGTCTCTAGCCAGTTCATATGTGGACTCACCGATCATAATCTCCGTATCGTAATCCTTATTCGCGGGTTCGAATCGCGCCGCTTGGTTTACCGGATCACCCATTACAGTATATGAAAAGTGTTTGTCCGACCCCATGTTTCCAGCGACCACGCTTCCGGAGTTGAGCCCCATTCGCGCGGTGACATCAACGCCGAACTCTTCCTTGAAGCCGGGACTTAATTCCTTGATTAATTTCTGTTGGTCTAACGCAGCCCAGCACGCTAACTTGGCGTGATCCGGATTCGGATAGGGGACTCCCCATTCGGCCATGATTGCATCGCCCTCGTACTTATCCACGAACCCGTTACTGGCCATAATGATTTCCGTCATAGGGCTCAAATACTTATTCAACAGTTCGACCAGTTTTTCGGGGGTAAGCGCTTCAGAGATCGACGTGAATCCCGCGACGTCCGAGAAAAACATTGTCGCCTCAACCCGTTGTCCGGCCAATGAGAAGCTGTCGGGATTCTCTTCCAGAAAATTGAGGACGTCGCCCGAAACCATCGTCGAGAACATACCCCGTATTTTGCGTTTCTCTTTTTCTTCCGCGAGATAGTCGTATATGATGACAATGAAATACGATCCAAGGAAAAAGATCAACGGCCCGGCGATCGGGAAAAAATACTGATGGGTCAGGACGAAATAGAAGACCAGAGTCAGGTATGAGGTCAAGATAAGACCGGTGTAGTAAGAAAATTTTACCGGCCGAAAAAGAATCGCGGCGGGTAACATTGCTAGAGCAAGTAGGGAAAGAATCGCGAGTTCGTATTTACGGGCAAGCGCCCGTATGAACGTACCTGTCAATAAATTGCTTGTAGCAACGACGTGAACGTGGACGAACGGCGTATTATCATCTACAGGGCAGGGCCCGACGTCGGACGCGCCTGTAGACGTTATGCCGACCATCGCAATTTTGTTGTAAAGAATCTCTGTTGCTTGCTCATACGCTCTGAACGGCCCAACATCAGCAAAGGAGACGGTGTTGAAATCTTCGACTCTCCCGACGAAATCCAGGAGGAAACTACCGTTATCATCAATGGGAACCTCCAGGATTTCTCCGGACCCCTTTCTGATTTTGATTTTTTCTCCCCAAAATACTTCAATGACCGGTTCGCCGTCGATCTCGAATTCCCCGTTCATATGCATCGCCGGCAAATCAACGCCCCAGTGAAAAAGGCAACTCAGCAGAGAGATCGAGGGCACAAAAAAACGGCGTCTTATCTTTTCCCCGGTTCTCGGGTGAGTATAATTGAACTCCATCCCGTGAACCAGTGGAACCCTTCGGACCACACCACCTTCGTCACGAGGAACATTGATGAACGCAATCTTTCCTGAATCCAGTAGAATATTTGCAGGAATAGTTGCAGTTGTTGAGAATCGATAATCCGCCGGAAGGTCGTTCACGTATCTAAGTGGAATACTAATATCCCTCAGGTACGGGTACTCGGTTCCATTGTCTTCCACAAGATCGTCTGGATCTGTTCCCAGCATCGACTCGATTGGCCACTCCTCCGGCGCGTACGGCGAATCTTTATCAGGCCAAGCGCAGTGAAATGCCAGGATTGTCTCGGTCGCATTTGAATCGTCAATGACAAAATTCGCCAGTGATGAAGCGAGGTTCGAGTTCCCCTGCTCACTGGTTAGCTTGGCAACGTCCAGCAACACATCATTGTCGATTTCGGAAATCTCACCGTTGGCGAGATTGCGGATATTCTCCGAGATACTGAGTAACCGCTTACGGGGGATCTTCCCCTTGTGCTTCATCGCCTCCGATTTGAACTCTAGAAAAATAATATCGTAAGCGAGGACAGATGGTTGGAAGACTTTTTCGAAGTACTTTATTTGCTCCAGAAATGGTTTACGAGTTAACCAGTCGCCTTTCCCATATTGACCAACTTTTCTGTCAGTATAATCGTCGATTCCCACAAGTGTGACTTCCGGAGATACCGGTTGCGGGACAATTAAATTTCTTATCCGGACTATTCGGTCTTGCAGTGGGGCGTCAACACGATACAGAAGTGGCGAATTATTGACCTCAATACAGGTAACACCAAGACACACAGCGAGGACGACGGTGATAAGAGAAGTTATGTAAAATATCTTTTGTTTTTTATGCCTCAAGAGTTATACTCCGTGATGTAAATGTTCGACCATGGACAGCTGAAAAACGCGATCATATTGCTATTGTTAATCTCTTGAAATTTACCTGTTAAATCGGTTGCGAAAACGGGCGAACATCAGGATGCCGAGCATCCGCCCGTTATTATTCATCATAGTACTCGGCGACTTTCAGAAAGTAACTGTGAATACGCTCGTTTGCAATTGAACCAGTCTTCAAACAATAACCGGAGCCGAAAGCCACGCTGGCAGCGCGCGTATCGTAAACTTCAGTCCTGTTCGTACAGTCTAATTTGTATACCCAACACCATCGGGTTTTCGAAATATCGTTTCCACCGCGGCGGATTTCGCTAGGCTCAACATAGATCTTAGGTAACGAATTTAAAGTTGGCAAAAAACTGTACTGCTTGCAGTATAGAGATCGCTCCGTCGTTTTTTGACTGCCATCGTGTCTCGCCGTATAGCGTTAACAAAGGTGGAAGCCACTTGAGCCCGCGCCAGAAAGCTCGCGATTGCGCGGAGAGAGTGCATCCGTATGGACTGAGAATTGGGCTGCTCGCAGTCATGCTCGTCCACTGACACCAAAAAGGAAACATGATTATGAATTTACCAAATAAACTCACCGTCGGAAGACTCGTTCTGACGATGGTATTTCTCGTATTAGCAACAGTACCGGATCCGAACTCGGAGTACTTCATGCAGTGCCGGATCGTTGCCTATATAATATCTATCATCGCAGGTTTTACCGACCTCCTTGATGGTTACCTGGCGAGAAAGTATAAGCTCGAAACTACATTCGGAAAACTAATAGATCCATTGAGCGATAAGATATTCACGGTGAGCTGTTTCGTCGTTTTAGTCGAAAGTCATATAGTCCCGGCGTGGATTGCCGTCCTGATACTCACACGTGAGTTCGCAGTGACCGGACTACGGTCGTTAGCGGCGAATAAAGGCCTAATATTGCCTGCCGCAAAATCAGGAAAATACAAGACCCTGTCTCAAATGCTCGTGCTGCTCGTCGGCGGATCGATTTGGGTGCAATGGTTGCCCCAGAATATGTTAATTTGGGATATCTTACTTTACCTGCTTGTAGCCTATACGGTCTATACCGGGATAGAATACTATGTAAAGAATAAAAACCTATATCTTGACGAAATCTGATTTCGCACGGTGAAAATCAGACATTCGATTCCGTAGCAAGGAGCCGGAATAGGTACAATCGTAATATATCCCGAACGTCTTCATCCCGCATGCGGGACGAAATATTGTTCGATATCGCTTAGGTAATCAACTACCCCGCCGCAAAGCAGACGGGGTATCGGCTTTGGAAATAGTTTTGATATCGCGGTAAACCGCGGGGGATGAAACCCCACTATGTGGGTTCAAAGCCGTCCAAAAATTGTACTGCTTGCAGTACATCAATAACGTTTAATAGCGCACGGGACCTAATATGGCTGACACTGTGCTGAATTCCTTAAAAAAACACTTCAATTACGACGTATTTCTTGAAGGCCAGGAACACGTTATAAGTCGAATCCTCGACGGCGAGGATCTCTGCGTGATAATGCCAACCGGTGCGGGCAAGTCGTTATGTTTTCAACTTCCCGCGCTCCTCAGGGAAAGATATACACTAGTAATCTCTCCGTTGATATCGTTGATGAAGGATCAGGTCGACTCACTGCGGGAAAAGGGGATTTCGGCAGAGTATATCAACAGTACCTTGCGGCCACGAGAACAACAGGCCGTCATCAATAACACAGCCGCTGGCCGCACCAAACTTCTTTACATCGCTCCCGAACGTTTGCGTTCGCCCGACTTTCTCAGATTGATACAAGATCTTCCGCCCGATCTACTCGTCATTGACGAGGCCCACTGTATCAGCCAATGGGGACATGACTTCAGACCCGACTACACGAAAATTGGGGCGTTTGCAAAACAATACGAAATCAAACAAGTTTGTGCGTTTACTGCTACCGCAACCCCGGTTGTGCGGGAAGATATCGCCACGCAGTTGGATCGCGAACTGCAACTTTTCATCACAGGTTTCACGCGCCCAAACCTCGCGTTCACCGTGGTAAACTGCCATAATAACGCAGAAAAAATCAAGCGCATCCAAAGCAAACTTACTCCCCGTCGACCAACGATTATCTATTGTTCTACGAGAAAAAACGTGGAGACCGTTGCTGAGCAATTCGGCTGCATCCGATACCACGCTGGGATGTCTGACGAGGAACGCAATGACGCTCAGGATCACTTCATCTCGGATGAGTGCCCGATTATAGCAGCAACCAATGCTTTTGGTATGGGCATCGATAGACCTGATATTCGGCAGGTTATCCACTTTAATATCCCTGGGAGTCTCGAAGCATACTACCAGGAGGCAGGACGCGCCGGGCGAGATGGAGAAGAGGCAGAATGCCTATTGCTATATGGCTATCAGGATAAGTTTACACATGAGTTCCTGATTGAGATGAATAACCCGCCACCGTTCATTGTTCTCGCGACTTATCAGACGCTGCTTCAATTGGCGAGTGATCAAAATAGCGATCACCTTGAAATACCGGTGACGGGAATTACGGCTATGGTTACCGGCGCGAAAGGTGATCAACAGGTAAGCGCGGCACTTAAAATTTTAGAAAAAAACGATTACCTGCAGAGAGGCTATAGAAGTCAGAATACGGGTATGATCAGAGTTCTGAAGCCGATAGATACTCTCTTAACTGAAACATCTGACCAGAAAACGCAGCGATCAATTTTTACGACCCGAATGATCAATTTCCACGGGGAACGGTTGACAGAGGGGCTTCCGTGTTCCTATCAGGATTTAAGCGCGATTACTAAACTCTCAGAAGATCAGGTCCGGCGAGTACTGCGGGCGTTGAATGGTGACCTATTTGAATGGATACCGCCGTTCAGCGGTCGAAGCATCTCCTTGACCAAACCTGAAGTCCGGATCGCCGAAATTGATTTCACAGAAACCGAAAAAAAAATCAATCTCGAGAAAAAGCGTCTTGATGATATGCTGTCATATCCGCAGACGCGGTCCTGTCGCCAGGATTTTATTATCGGCTATTTCGGCCAGAAGATTCCGGGATGGAGATGTCACGCTTGTGATCGATGTCTATCTGGGTCGCACGGAGAAAAACGCGAGCCGACTCCCGACGAAATTGAGCTAATATCGACCATATTGCAAGGCGTAGTCGAACTCGGCGGCCGCTTCGGAAAAAATAAGGTTAGTCTGTTCCTCACCGGTTCAAGAAGTCAGGACATTCTAAAATCAGGATTGCACCATTATTCGTCATACGGCTGTCTGACAACGAAGAGTCATCAGTATGTATTAGGGCTGATGATAGCCCTTATCGACTCACAATGTATCGAAACGACGGGTGACACAAAATACCCTAGGGTCGTCGTTACGGCGCTTGGACGTTCCGTTCTAAAAGGGGAAAGAAACGTCGCGATCGAGTTTCCCGAGAATGCTGATCCCCCACCGAAAACCCGCACGTCCAGCAAATCGAAGAGATCCTCGCGGAAGCCTTCCGAAAGTTTCAACCGGGAGCCTGGAGAGGATATGCCGGTACCCGAATCGGGAAGCGACGACCTTTACGAGCGACTTCGGACGGTACGTAACCAACTCGCAGCAACGAAACGCCTGATTCCATACCAAATCGTTAACAACCGCACGTTACGCGAATTAGCCATACGCGCACCTTTGACGGTAGAAGAAGCAAGATCCATATCCGGAATCGGACGTAAGACAGAAAAAACCGCGCTCCCGAAGTTACTGGCGGAGATTGCGGATTGGCGCAAAGATAATTCACTAACGGCCCCTGTAGAATGATCGCTGGAATAGGTTTTGACATAGTTGAAATTTCACGCCTGGAAAGCGCGATAGCGAAACACCCGAAGACATTCGTGAATCACGTATACACCCGGAACGAGCAAGCAACCGCAGACGGCAAGAAAAATAAGATTCAATTTTACGCGGGAAGATGGGCAGCTAAAGAGGCGTTCGTAAAGGCACTTGGAATTGGTATTGGACAACAGTGCAAGTGGGTTGATATCGAAATCACGAACGATGACCTTGGCCAACCGATGATCGCACTTAGCGGTGACGGCGCGACAACACTGAAATCACGAAAAATCACCCATATCCACGTGAGTATCAGTCACGAGAAGAATGTCGCGGGCGCAGTCGTGGTATTAGAGAGAACAAGCAGTCAAATTAGTCACCAAGCATAATCTGATCAAGTTTAGCGTTTACTCACAAATTTTAGAAATTCGAGCATCTGTAGTCAACATATGAAAACAGTAACAGCACAACACATGCGGGAGTTGGACCAGGAAACGATCGAGTCCGGGACGTCCGGTGAAATCCTAATGGAACGCGCTGGCATTGGTGCCGCGGTTGAGATATTGGAGTTTGTTGAAAACCTGAACCCGAAACACGTCGAACACTTCGTCATTCTCGCGGGAAAAGGCAACAACGGGGGGGATGGGTACGTGATCGCCCGGTTACTTTGCGACTGCACAGATTACAAAATCAGCGTACTTTCGATGTCCGAGCCAAGCGACTTGAAAGGTGATGCGAAAGTAAATGCGGAGATGCTTCCACCCGAAGTAGAACATCAGGTGTGTACGAGAATCGACGAGCACTTACTCTCCGATAGTGTTATCTTCATTGATTGTCTACTCGGTACCGGGATTTCGGGTGAGGTAAAAGAACCGTATTTATCCATAATAGATCAGGTCAATTCCAGTGGACGCCCGGTAATCTCGATCGACGTGCCGTCCGGGATAGACGCAGACTCAGGAAGCGTGGCGAACGCCGCCATAGTCGCCGACTTAACTGTAACGATCGGACTCCCGAAAACCGGCCTATTTCAGGGGCAGGGCCTGCATAATAGCGGTCAACTTCGGTTGGTCGACATCGGTATCCCCGCAAATTTTATCGAACGTAAGCCCGCAGCATTCGATTCCATTTTTCATCGCGATATTCGGCCGCTTTTCCAGAGACTACCTAAAACGGTGCACAAAGGTGGGATGGGCCGAATCCTGGTGATCGGCGGTTCGGATTCGTTTCCGGGGGCACCGTTACTGAGCGCGACAGGCGCGTTGCGGGCCGGGGGTGGGCTCGTAACAGTCGCGTACCCGAAATCGATAGCGCCTATGATTCACCCGACGGCAAACGCACTAATCCTCCACCCTACAGATGATCAAGGAGCCGGATACCATACTCCCCTTCCAGCTACAAGCTTTCACGCCTTAATCGATAACAAAGACGTCATCGCGATCGGCCCTGGGCTGGGGACACACGAAAAATCGCAGGAACTAGTGGATTCCATTCTGTCAACATCGAAAACCATTATCCTGGACGCCGACGCGTTTCTAACGCTTAAGAAAAACACCGACTGTTTCCCGCGTACCGGGACCACGGTGCTGACGCCGCATCCCGGCGAGATGATCCGGTTATTGAGCTATCTCAATCTTTCGATTCCTCCTGACGCTGACCGGATCACTCAGGCGACATCCCTGGCGTCGAGACTGAATGCCTATATCGTTCTAAAAGGTGCCGCCACTGTCATCGCCGGCCCGAGCGGCGAAGTCGCCGTGAACTCGTCGGGATGTGCGGCTTTAGCCTCTGGAGGAACAGGCGATGTGCTAACTGGAGTGATTGCTGCGTTTCTATGTCAATTCGAGAATTATTTTGATGCCCTGAAATGCGCCGTCTTCGTCCATGGTCTGGCAGCGGAATTGGCGCCCTACGGAATGCGAAATCTAATTGCGGACGATTTGCTCACGCTGATCGGATTGGCAATGTCAGACCTTTCACCATTCGCATAATTTCCGGCTTCCTGCATAGACTCACCATGTATTTTTCAGAAATTCTGTTATACTGATCGTCTTTGAGTTTTCCAAACCGCAGAGATAATCAGACACTCGCACATCGATGGTCTGCCGTCTATCATTCGGAAATTATTGGCTGACAAATTCGAAGTCGTCTCTCCGTGTTCCCGGACCCAAAATTAGACTGGCGACAGTCTAACCTGAATAATTCACCAGTATTCTGCTACGAGCCCTAATCTCTGCTCAAATAAACCGATTGGCTTGGCTTCACATCTTAGTGAATGAAAATTCACTTTCACCGCGGCGCCTTCTCCAATCATCTTATTATGAACGAGT